>NZ_JBIWFC010000006.1:180394-225280 GCF_044762845.1 Lysinibacillus sp. NPDC096382 | reverse complement strand
AGCGGCAGCAACAAATGTTTTTTCTGTGCGAAAGCGAAGCGGCAGCAACAAATGTTTTTTCTGTGCGAAAGCGAAGCGGCAGCAACAAATGTTTTCTGTAGCGAAAGCGAAGCGTCAGCTACAAAGCGCCCAGTCGGAACGGAAATCAAGCACACGTTTTGGTGATGATCCCAAGATCAATATTTTGAGGAAAAAAATACAATTTTAATACGCTCTTAATATAGTTGTAACTTGAATGACATATAAAAGGTGTAATATATATATTGTAATTAGCAATCCCCCTTTTATTTTGTTGAGTAGGTTGTTTCCACCAAATTAGGTGGAGCAGCCTATTTTTGTTGTGAACGTAAATTTTTATGACTGAGTTTCATATGTTTGAGTAAAGGTTAAAAACAGTATCGATGAAGTTACAATTGCAAATGACGTAAAGTTTAGAATTGAGGACAACCTTGTTTGGTCTTGCTATAATGAAAGGTAGAATGCAAAAGAGATTAGAGGTGTGCCTATGCAAAGAATTGCAAATTTAATAGCCGTAAAAGACGGTCAAGTGTTATTACTTCAGAAGCCGAGACGTGGCTGGTTCGTAGCTCCTGGCGGTAAAATGGAGAGCGGTGAATCGATTTATGAGGCTGCAGTACGTGAGTTTAAAGAAGAAACAAATGTCACACCAATAAATGCTCATTTAAAAGGTGTTTATACGATGGTTATTAAAGAGAATAATGAGGTAGTGGACGAATGGATGCTTTATACATTTGTTGCAAAGGATGTAGAAGGAGTACCGTTTAAAGAAACTAGAGAAGGCAAACTTGCATGGCACCCAGTAGAGGATTTGGAACATTTGCCAATGGCTGAAGGTGATCGAACAAACTTACAATTTGCTATCTCACAATCAGGCATTCAGTACGGTACATTTGAATACACAACTGATTTTGAATTACTGCATGAGAAAATACAAATATCAATCGAACAATAAAGGAGCTGCATGACAGTGGTGGTTGAAGGACCAAAAGGTACACATGAATTGGTTATTATTACAGGAATGTCTGGAGCTGGGAAAACAGTAGCTATTCAAAGCTTTGAGGATTTAGGGTATTACTGTATTGATAATTTACCACCAGCACTACTCCCAACATTTTTAACCTTACTAAGGGATTCTGGTAAAAATATTACACGTATAGCAGCTGTCATGGATATGCGTGGTGGCGACTTTTTTGATTCTCTTATCGGCGCTCTCGACCATATTCTTAAAGAAGGTGACATCGTTGCACGAATTTTATTTTTAGATGCAGATGATGCAGCTTTAGTTAGACGTTATAAAGAGACAAGACGTGCACATCCATTGGCTGTAAATGGTTTACCATTAGATGGCATTAAACAAGAACGTAAGCTTTTATCCGAAGTAAAAGGTCGCGCTAAATTTGTCTATAATACATCTAATATGAAGCCTAAAGAGCTACGAGAAAAAATCGCTAAAGAATTTGCCAGTGATGCTGATAATATTTTCTCGGTAAATATCATGTCTTTCGGATTTAAACATGGTATGCCGATAGATGCCGACTTAGTATTTGATGTCCGTTTTTTAAAAAATCCATATTATGTAGAAGAGTTACGCCATAAAACGGGATTACAAACTGAGGTATCTTCTTATGTTCTGGCACTTGAAGATACGCAAACACTCATTCAAAAACTAACGGATTTGTTTGAATTTATGATTCCGCTCTATAGACAAGAGGGCAAATCACAACTTGTCATTGCTTTTGGATGTACTGGAGGACAGCATCGTTCAGTAACATTAGCAGAGTATTTTGGGGCATATTTAGCTGGAAAGGAAAACACTGTTATTACACATCGTGACATCAATCGTAGAAAGGATTGAGTGAATGGGAAAGAAGCGAACAAAGCTTGTTGTAATTGGTGGTGGTACGGGGCTTTCTACGTTACTACGAGGGCTCAAGCACCACCCATTTGATATTACTGCAATTGTGACAGTAGCAGATGATGGTGGTTCTTCAGGACGTTTACGAGATGACTATGATATTCCACCACCTGGTGATGTCCGTAATGTGATCGCGGCGTTATCGGATGTTGAGCCGCTTGTAGAGCAAATGTTTCAATACCGATTTTCTGCATCAGAAGATTTACGTGGGCATTCATTAGGTAATTTAATGCTGACTGCTTTAACAGATATTACCGGGGATTTTAACCATGCTATTAGCGAAATGGGAAAGGTTTTAAAGGTCCATGGTCGCGTCATACCAGCTGCCAACAAAAAGATAAATTTACATGCTGAGCTTGAGGACGGTTCAATCATTGAAGGGGAATCTAAAATTCCAAAGGCAAAAAAACGAATTAGTCGAGTTTTTTTAGTGCCTGAAAATGTGAAACCGTTACCAGAGGCTATTCGAGCAATATATCGTGCTGACTATATTTTAATTGGTCCAGGAAGTTTATATACAAGCATAATTCCAAACCTCCTTGTAAAAGGAATAGGAGAAGCTGTTGTAAAGGCTAAAGGAAGAAAAATTTATGTTTGTAATTTAATGACTCAAAAAGGTGAAACCATTTCATATACAGCGGGTGATCATGTTAAAGCTATATATAAACATGTTGGAGACTCCTTCATTGATTCTATATTAGTAAATGATGTAAAACTCCCTCATCCTGTAAAAGAGCTTTATAAGGAAGAGTGTGCTGAGCCAGTAACATTCGACGTTGCAAAGCTTGAAAGCATGGGATTAGAGGTTATTAAACGGGATATTGCCACGATTCGCCCAGATGGGACGGTGCGTCATAATGCTACAAACGTTGCGAAATGGCTTGTAGATTACGCTAATATCTATGAACAAGAAGTTAGTGAATCATAAAGCGCTTATTGTATATGATAAGATGAACATATACATAGAACAAAAAGTTGAAAGGAGGGCGTGATATGTCTTTTGCTTCTGAAACGAAAAAAGAGTTAACTCAAATAGAAGCGGACAATCATTGTATGAAAGCAGAAGTATCTGCCCTAATTCGTATGAATGGTTCATTATCCTTTGCTAATAAACAGTTAAGCTTAGACGTACAAACTGAAAACGCTGCAATCGCAAGAAGACTTTATACGATTATGAAGAAGCTGTATCCGTATAATGTAGAGTTACTTGTTAGAAAAAAAATGCGTTTGAAAAAAAATAACGTATACATTTGCCGCGTAAGAGAAGGTGCGCGTGAGCTACTGATTGATTTAGAAATCATCTCAGACGACTTTCAATTTAATCATACTATTTCTCGGAAGCTCATTAAAAAGAGTGGTCAAAAAAGAGCATACTTACGGGGTGCATTTTTAGCTGGTGGCTCTGTCAACAATCCAGAAACATCCGCCTACCATTTAGAAATTTATTCATTATATAAAGAGCACGGCGAGGCTTTAATGGATTTAATGAATGAATTTGAGCTAAATGCAAAAACAATTGAACGAAAAAAAGGCTTTGTAACTTATTTAAAAGAAGCGGAAAAAATTTCAGATTTCCTTAACATTGCTGGAGCGCATCAAGCAATGATGAAGTTCGAAGACGTCCGTATATTGCGAGACATGAGAAATAGTGTTAATCGCATAGTCAACTGTGAAACAGCGAACTTGAATAAAACAATAGGCGCAGCATTACGTCAAGTAGAAAATATCCGATTTATTGAAAATTCAATAGGTCTAGATCAATTGCCAGAAAAACTACGTGAAATTGCACGATTACGCGTAGAATACCAAGACGTCACACTAAAAGAACTTGGTGAAATGGTATCAAGTGGAACGGTTAGTAAATCCGGTGTCAATCATCGATTACGGAAAATAGATGAAATAGCCGATGCATTAAGAAGCGGAGAAAAAATTGGTGGTTAAATTTTCATACTTTTCAGGTATGAATGTGAAAAGCCTAATCGCGTATTGTTCTTTTGCTAGTAAGTAAGGTAAGATAAAAATAATAGATGAACGGTAGTAAAGGGGAGTTTTAAGAATGACCGAGAGAAGAGTCCATGTAAAATTAAAATTAGGACTACAAGCTAGACAAGCAGCACTATTTGTACAAGAAGCAAATCGTTTTAGCGCAGATATCTTTCTGGAAAAAGACGAGAAAAAAGTAAATGCTAAATCCATTATGGGTGTTATGAGCTTAGCGATTGCAAAAGGAACAGAGGTTGTACTTAGTGGCGATGGCAACGATGCTGAGCAAGCGGTTACAGCATTAGCAGCACTAATCGAAAAAGAAGATTAAAAAACTATGATGCAAAAACTGTCCAAACAGTAAAACTTACATGTTGGACAGTTTTTTTTTGCGCTTTTGCACAGAAAGTAGAGCTAAAGCTTTACGGGAATAAAAGGCTACGATAGAAAAAAATAGTGAAAGCGGCGGAGAGAAAAGGCTACGACGGAAAGAAGAGTCAAAGTGATGGAAATAAAAGGCTTTTGGGGAAAGAAGAGTCAAAGCGACGGAAAGAAAGGCTGAAGCGACGGAAAGAAAAGGCTGCGACGGAATGAAGAGTCAGAGCGACGGAAAGAAAGGCCGAAGCGACGGAAAGAAGAGTCAGAGCGACGGAAAGAAGAGTCAGAGCGACGGAAAGAAAGGCCGAAGCGATGGGAAGGAGAGCCGAAGCGACGGAAAAAAGGCCGAAGCGACAGAAAGAAGAGTCAAAATAATGGATAGAACCGTCAAAATGAAAGATAGAGTAGCCAAAGTCGTGGATAGAACCATTGAAATCGTGGATAGAGCCATTAAAGTCGTGGATAGAACCATTAAAATCGTGGATAGCCCAATCAAAGTGAAGGATAGTCCCATCAAACCAATATAGTTAATGTCGAACAAAAAAAGACATCTCAGAAATAATCTGGGATGCCTTTAACTATTTTTATTTGCGTTCCATAATTTGGTCGATTAGGCCGTATTCTTTTGCACGCTCAGCTGTCATGAAGTTATCGCGGTCTGTATCTCTTGCAATGACTTCAAGTGGTTGACCAGTGCGTTCCGATAAAATTCCATTTAATTTTTCACGTAAGAATAAAATACGTTTTGCAGCGATTTCGATTTCAGTTGCCTGACCTTGTGCACCGCCAAGAGGTTGGTGAATCATTACTTCAGCATTCGGTAATGCGAATCGTTTACCAGGTTCACCAGCAGCAAGTAGGAAAGCACCCATAGATGCTGCCATTCCGATACAAATTGTTTGTACTTGTGGCTTGATAATTTGCATTGTGTCATAAATTGCCATACCAGCAGTGATAGATCCACCTGGTGAGTTAATGTAAAGAAAAATATCTTTGTCTGGATCTTCTGCTTGTAGGAATAGAAGTTGAGCAACAATTGAGTTAGCAACGTTGTCGTCAATTGCACTTCCTAATAGGATAATACGGTCTTTTAGTAGTCGTGAATAGATGTCATACGCACGTTCACCACGACTTGTTTGTTCAATAACTGTAGGAATTAAATTCATGTTAAATCCTCCTTAAAAAACTAAATTCGAATACTTTTGCTGAAAACTTCCTTGGTAATTCAGCTGTATCCTTATCATACACATTATAGTCAGGGAAGGTCAAATATTAACCCTGTTAAAGTAAAATAAATTAAATCAATTTTGCCTTGGCGTAATTATAGTGCTGCTTCGCTTTCACAGAGAAAACATTTGTCGCCGCCGCGCCGCCCTCGCCCAAAAAACATTTTATCCTACCGCTGCTTTTGCTATAAAAAACATTTACCGTTGCCGCTTCGCTTTCACGCATACACAATTCAGAATCTGTGATATCCGTCTGTGGTTTATCTTTTTTCCGTAGTATTTTGACGCTTATTGAATGAAAAAAAAAAAGTTAAAATGTTTTGCATTCTATAGTTGAAAAATGGGCAATACGTTTGTATAATTGATAAGGTCACATAAGTTAAAGTACAGTACACTATTTTGCAGGTATGCTTCACATGAGGGTTATCTACATCATGCTTTTCTAAAGCCTAGGGTGAGTACTTTTTTTTTGTTTAATTGCCCTCGTGGTGTAATGGATAACACGTAAGATTCCGGTTCTTGCACTGGGGGTTCGATTCCCTCCGAGGGCGCCATTTTACTGATTATTTGATTTACTTTTATAACTCAATTCTCCTAATAAGTAGTTTAGCAGCCTGCTTAGTGGGGAAAAGAGAAGGGAATATAATGGAAATATTGCCTAAGAGGCATTATTCCCGTATATGTTCCTTTCAAACCTTCAAAAAAGCAACAATTCCAAATTATTTTTTAGTGAACATACTGTACGTGAAGACTAGTTATACTAGTCGAAAAAAAGAATCCTATCTGAGGGGATTCTTTTTTTTTTTTGCAAATAATTAAAAATAGCACCAGGATGAATGGATAAACATTTACTCCTGGTGCTATTTTTAGTTTTTCGCATTGTTTTTATGAATGAAGTTTTTGCGGATCCACGAACGAAAGCATTTTTTATAAAAAGTTAAACAAGAGCAGCCCCTGGGTGATAGTGACCACAGAGGGGGCTGCTCTTGTTTTTTAGAATTAATGAAGGGGATTTGTTGTAGTGCTGTATGCATTAAGCATCGTTTGCATATCTTGTTGAGAAAATTGAGGTACTTGATAGTAGCCATGCATATTTTGGTATATAGATAATTCGTATGCCATTTCAATGCAGTTGGGAATACTATCTGCAATAACGCGACGAACAACAGGGTTTGTAGTTTCTGTTGCTGCTGCAGTCATACCTTTTGCCACACCTTTTTGAGCGCCAAGTAAGAAGCCAGAAATACATTCATCGCTGAGCTCATTTGCATTTTGCATTGGCTTTTTAGGTTGGCCAGGAGTCAATCCATATTTAAAATTATTTCCTGTCTCCATTTGATAGCGACCTGTAGGAACAGATGGATCATGACCTGTGTTATAAGATTCCACAATAGTGTTATACATACCTAATGTGAAATTATATTGGCGATCCAAAATACTAAGCAACTCTGTGTCCTTAACATGTGGACGTAAAACAATGGATTGATTCATACAAGCAATGATTGCACCTATTGTTTCATGCAAGTCCATTTGCTCATGTCCACCATGATTTAGGCTTTGTTGTTGATTAAACGATGTTTGGTTTGATGATTCGTTTTGAAACGATTGTGTCAAAAAAAGCGCCTCCTAAATATCATAGTTTGTTACAGTATTAAGTATGGCACGTTAGAGAAATTTCATACGGTATTAATGCATTTGCATATATGTAGAATAGGGATGTTTTTTTTGCTGCACATTAGTGGTAAGAAAAAAGAAAGGCTTATCATGGATGATAGCTAAAAGAAAGCGAAGGAGGTTTTAGAATTGAAAAAAATATTTGGACCTGTAGGAATAATCGTTATTATTTTAGTTGTATTGGCCTTACTATTTATTCCAAAATACAATAGTCTAGTAACGGCAGAGGAAAGCGTAGATTCGAAATGGGCGCAAGTTGAAAATCAGCTACAACGTCGCTACGATTTGATTCCGAACTTAGTAGAATCTGTAAAAGGTTATGCTAACCATGAGAAAGAAGTGATCGCTAGCATTACAGAGGCACGTGCACAAATGGGAAGTGCTCAAAGTCCAAAGGAACAGGCGGTTGCCAATGATGCATTAAACGGGGCACTTAGTCGATTACTAGTAGTCGTAGAAAATTATCCGAATTTAAAGGCAGATGCAAATTTCCGTCAATTAATGGATGAATTAGCTGGGACAGAAAATCGTTTAGCAGTGGCTCGAGAAGATTATAACAATGAAGTGCAGACTTTTAATAAAACGGTTAAACGTTTTCCAGGCAATCTTATTGCAGGGATGTTTGGTTTTGAACAGAAAGAATACTTTAAAGCAGCTGCGGGTGCTGAAAAGGCACCATCTATAGATTTTGGCAGTTCAGGTAAACAATAATGAAACGGTTAATATTCCAACTTGCTATTGTTAGCATCATGTTTATTCTGTCTATAAGAATGGCGGAGGCCGCAATGCCGACACCGATGAAAAATACGTATATTCATGATTTTGCTAATGTTTTATCAACATCCGTAAAGGAAGAACTCAACCACTATTCCGAGCAGCTAGACAAAGGCACAGGTGCTGAAATTATGGTCGTAACGGTAGATACTATTAACGGAGAAGAACCAAAAATGTATGCAACAAAAATGATTCGTTCATGGGGTATTGGCGATGCGCAAAAAAATAATGGTGTTTTAATTTTAGCAACGTTTGGGCAGGGCGATGGCAATAATGATGTCGTCATTGCTGTAGGCCAAGGTCTAGAAGGAGCATTACCTGATGGCAAGTTGGGGCGCATTTTAGATACAGCGTTTTATCCAAATGCAAGAGCTGGAGACATTAATAAGGCATTTAAAGCAACGTATGCAGACGTATTTCAAACTGTCGCACAGGAATACAATTGGGATGGAGAGATGCCTGAAAATACAGCTGACAATGAAGAAATGCCACCGTGGGTGATTATTTTAATCGCTATCATCGTACTTGTTATTTATACATTTATTTCTAATGGTAGAGGAGGAGGGCCTCGTTCTGGTAGACGTGGCGGTTTTCCGGGTAGTTTTCCAGGTGGATTCGGAGGTGGCGGCTCTAGGGGCGGTGGATTTGGCGGATTCGGAGGCGGCTCATCTGCTGGTGGAGGAGCAAGTCGGAAATTTTAATTTCAGATGCCAGCCTTATGTAACGTAAGTGAACCGGTAGTTACAAGTGTTTTGGTAGAGACAGATACAGAAGTCTCCCTCCTTTATAGGCGGTGGGATGAAGCTTTCGGTGGATGTCACGTAATTATGCCGAGGCACAACTGTTTATAGTAAAAAAGTGAACTCAATGCAGTTTGCTTTTTTTATTGGTTTAAAAGGGAAATATACTTAATTATTATCAATAATTGACAATGTAGATAAAATTGCTATAATTCAATTATATCGACAAACGATATAACATAAACTGATATATGGAGGAATCATTTTGAAGAAAAGATTTTTATCAGCATCATTAGCGGTTATTTTAACATCATCTGCGGTTATTCCTGTATCTATGCAGGAAGTGCGCGCTGCCAATGAAACTAGCAGTCAAGTAGAAGTAAAAGAGGAACGTCTATCTGCTAAGGAATTTTTAGATTTAACTGTAACAGCCTTAACATTCCAACATGGATCAGAGAAAATGCGTCAGCAAATCATTGATACGTGGGTAAAAGGCGAGGAATTAAAAGATTTAAGTGTCCATATTAAACGTGATGAAGCTGCACGTATTTTAGTAAGAGCTTTAAATAAAGAGGAAAAAGAAGCAACACTTGCTGAGTATCAAGAAAATGCAAATAAACTTGGCTTATTTAACGGTCTGCCAACTAGTGAAACAATTTCTAAACAAGATGCGGTTAAAATTTTAAATAACGCTAAAAATGTGAAAAATGGTGTCAGCAATAATGAAGGCGTGAAAGAAATTTCTGTCGAAGATTTCATGAAAAATCCAGGAAACGTTGGCTATGAACTTTCACCGGATGGCAATTACATAACTTTTAACGCTGCATGGGAAAACCGTAGAAACGTTTTCGTAAAAAAAATGAATGACGATAGCGAGCCAGTACGTGTATCTAGTTCAACGGATCGCGATATTGGTGGATCCTTCTGGAAAGATGATAATTTACTATATGTAAAGGATAAAGGTGGCGATGAAAACTTCCACATTTATTCAACAACATTTAATGGTAATGAAGAAAAGGATTTAACACCTTATCCGAATGTAACAGTTGGGGTATTAAGTAGCTTAAAGGGCGTTAAAGACGAAATCCTTATTATGATGAATAAAGAAGATGCAAAAGTCTTTGATGTGTACAAACTTAACCTAAAGACTGGTGAAACTACACATGTTGCGAAAAACCCTGGTAATATTACGAGCTGGATAGCAGACCGTGATGGAAATGTACGTATGGCAGTTGCTTCAGATGGTGTAGTAGGCACTGTTCTATATCGAGATTCAGAAAAAGATGAATTTAAGCCATTTATTGAAATGGAAGAAGGGGATCAAGTAACGCCACTTGCTTTCTCTAAAGACAATAAACATATTTTCGCAACTTCTAATAAAGGAAGAGACAAAGTAGAAGTAGTTAAATATGATTTAGAAGGTAAAGAAGAAGTAATTATGTCTAACTCAGAAGTAGATGTAACGGGTGTATTATATAATGCTGAGAAAGATAAAGTATTGTACGGTGCATATGTATCAGATAAGACACATTATCAATTCTTTGACGAGGACTTTGAAAAACTATTCCGTAAAATTCAACATAAATTAGGTGTTCAAGAAAGTGAATTAGGCATTAATGATTACAATAAAGAAATGACAAAATTCATTGTTAGCGTTTCTAGTGACACTGTTTACGGAAAATATTATTACTATGATTCAACAACAGATGAAATGACAGAAATGGGAACGTTAAGCCCTTGGTTAAAACAAGAGGAGCTTGCAGAAATGCATCCAATTTCATATAAGAGTCGTGACGGCTTAACGATTAACGGTTATTTAACTTTACCGAAAAACAAAGAGGCTAAAAATCTCCCACTTATCGTCAACCCTCACGGTGGTCCGTGGGCACGTGATATGTGGGGCTTTAACCCAGAGGTACAGTTACTAGCTAACCGCGGTTATGCAGTACTACAAATGAATTTCCGTTCTTCAACTGGCTATGGAAAAGAGTTTTTAGAGGCTGGTAATAAACAATGGGGTCTAAAAATCCAAGATGATATTACAGATGGCGTACAATGGGCAATCGACCAAGGGATAGCAGACCCTAAACGCATCGGAATTTACGGTGCATCCTTTGGAGGTTATGCAACTTTAGCTGGGATTACATATACTCCAGATTTATATGCTGCAGCAGTGGACTATGTAGGTGTATCTAACATCTTTACATTTTTAAATACAATCCCTCCGTATTGGGACACATTGCGTAACCAACTTTATAAGCGTGTGGGCAATCCAGAAGAAGATAAAGAGCTATTAACAGCCGCTTCACCTGTCTTCCATGTGGATAAAATTAAAACACCTTTATTTGTAGCTCAAGGTGCAAATGATCCACGTGTAAACAAAGCTGAATCTGATCAAATCGTTGAAGCATTACGTGCAAGAGGCGTTGATGTGGAATACATGGTGAAGGATAATGAAGGCCACGGTTTCCTTAATGAAGAAAACAGTATCGAATTCTACACTGCAATGCTAAAATTCTTAGACAGCCATTTAAAAAAATAAGTATGAAAGAAGACTGTGCAGGAACTAAGTTTCTCGCGCAGTCTTTTATCGTTAGGACCAATAATTGACAAATATACTGAAGTTGGTATAATTTCATTGTATTAACAATATGCATAATGCGTACTGATATAAGGAGGAATCATTTTGAAAAAAAGGTTTTTATCAGCATCATTAGCGGTTATTTTAACATCATCTGCGGTTATTCCTGTATCTATGCAGGAAGTGCGCGCTGCCAATGAAACTAGCAGTCAAGTAGAAGTAAAAGAGGAACGTCTATCTGCTAAGGGATTTTTAGATTTAACTGTAACAGCTCTAACATTCCAACATGGATCAGAGACAATGCGTCAGCAAATCATTGATACATGGGTAAAAGGCGAGGAATTAAAAGATTTAAGTGTCCATATTAAACGTGACGAAGCGGCACGTATTTTAGTAAGAGCTTTAAATAAAGAGGAAAAAGAAGCAACACTTGCTGAGTATCAAGAAAAAGCAAATAAACTTGGCTTATTTAATGGTCTGTCAACTAGTGAAACAATTTCTAAACAAGATGCGGTCAAAATTTTAAACAATGCTAAAAATGTGAAAAATGGTGTCAGCAATAATGAAGGCGTGAAAGAAATTTCCATAGAAGATTTCATGAAAAATCCAGGAAACGGCGGCTATCATCTTTCACCAGACGGAAATTACATTACTTATAAATCTGCATGGGAAAATCGTTCAAATGTGTTCGTAAAGAAAATGAATGACGATAGTGAGCCAGTACGTGTATCTAGTTCAACGGATCGCGATCTTGGTGGATCCTTCTGGAAAGATGATAATTTACTATATGTAAAGGATAAAGGTGGCGATGAAAACTTCCACATTTATTCAACAACGTTTAATGGGAATGAGGAGAAGGATTTAACGCCATATCCGAATGTAACAGTTGCGTTATTAAGTGATTTACAGGGCGTTAAAGACGAAATCCTTATTACAATGAATAAAGAAGATGCAAAAGTTTTTGATGTGTACAAGCTTAATGTGAAGACTGGAGTAACTACACATGTTGCGAAAAATCCAGGTAATATTGCAAGTTGGTTAGCAGATCATGATGGAAATGTACGTCTGGCAGTTACTTCAGATGGTGTAGAAGGAACTATCCTTTACCGTGATTCAGAGAAAGATGAATTCAAACCATTTATTGAAATGAAAGCAGGAGATGAAGTAATGCCACTTGCTTTCTCTAAAGACAATAAACATATTTTCGCGACTTCTAATAAAGGCAGAGATAAAGTAGAAGTGGTGAAATATGATTTAGAAGGTAAAGAAGAAGTAATTATGTCCAACTCAGAAGTGGATGTAATAGGTGTATTATACAGTCCTGAGAAAGATAAAGTATTATATGGTGGATATATAACAGATAAAGCACACTATCAATTCTTTGATGAAGACTTTGAAAAACTATTCCGTAAAATTCAAAACAAATTAGGTGTTCAAGAAAGTGAATTAAGCATTAATGATTACAACAAAGAAATGACAAAATTTATCGTTAACGTTTCTAGTGACACTGTTTACGGAAAATATTATTACTACGATTCAACAACTGACGAATTAAAAGAATTAGCAACGTTAGGCTCTTGGTTAAACCCAGAGGAGCTTGCAGAAATGCATCCAATTTCATATAAGAGTCGTGATGGCTTAACGATTAACGGTTATTTAACTTTACCGAAAAACAAAGAGGCTAAAAATCTGCCACTTATCGTCAATCCACACGGTGGACCATGGGGACGCGATGTATGGGGCTTTAATCCTGAGACGCAATTACTAGCAAATCGTGGTTATGCGGTACTACAAATGAATTTCCGTTCTTCAGCTGGATACGGTAAAAAGTTCCTTGAAGCTGGTAATAAGCAATGGGGTCTAAAAATTCAAGATGATATTACAGATGGCGTACAATGGGCAATCGACCAAGGTATTGCAGACCCTAAACGCATCGGAATTTATGGTGCATCCTTTGGAGGTTATGCAACATTAGCAGGTATCACTTATACACCAGATCTATATGCAGCAGCAGTTGATTATGTAGGTGTATCGAATATCTTTACACTATTAAATACAATTCCTCCATATTGGGAAACAATGCGTGAAATGCTTTATGAGCGTGTAGGGCATCCAGAAAAAGATAAGGAGCTATTAACAGCTGCTTCACCTGTCTTCCATGTGGATAAAATTAAAACACCGCTATTTGTAGCTCAAGGTGCAAATGATCCACGTGTAAATAAGGCTGAGTCCGATCAAATCGTTGAAGCATTACGTGCTAGAGGCGTTGATGTGGAATACATGCTGAAAGAAAATGAAGGCCATGGTTTCCATAATGAAGAAAACCGTATCGATTTCTACACTGCCATGCTAAAATTCTTAGATAGCCATTTAAAAAAATAAGATGAAAGTAAACTGTGCAGGGAGTACCTTGCACAGTTTTTTCTTAACTAGAGGCTCTAAAGGAATAATCCATGTATTCTAGAACTGTGCTTAGGGATAGGAGTCATTAGAGCCATTTTTTGAAGGGGACATTACACTCTCTTGTTTAATAGTTTTATAATAGCTCTTAAGGGAGGTGCTGTAATTGAACGTGAAATTTTTTAGTCGAGCTAATTGTGGACTATGTGTAGAAGGACTGCATACATTAAAGCTTGTACAGGAAGATATAGATTTCGATATAGAAATTATTAATATTGAAGAAGACGAGAGCATACATGAAAAGTATATGTTGATGATTCCGGTAGTAGAAAAAGATGGGCAAGTGATACAATACGGCAATTTGGATTACGCAACACTTATGGAGCATTTGTGTAGCGAATAACAAAGGGGGATTTGCTTATGTACATACCAGCGGCTTTTAAAATGAAGGATGTTTCAGAGATGATAGAAGTGATTCAGGAAAACAGTTTTGCAACACTCTTTTCGACTCATGAAGGAATGTCCTTTGCTACACATCTTCCGTTATTGTTGAATGACACAAAAGATTATTTAATTGGGCATTTTGCAAAAGGGAATCCTCAATGGAAAGATATTGAGAACCAAAAGGTTTTAGCAATATTTCATGGGCCACATTGCTACATATCTCCCTCATGGTATGAAACAAATCATGCTGTCCCAACATGGAATTATATAGCAGTACATGTTTATGGAGAAATCGAACTTATGGAAAACGATGATGAATTAATGAACTCCTTTAACAACATGATTAATGAATATGAACATCATACCAGCACATATAGCCTTACTCAGGTAGATGAGCAGCTTGTAAGTAACCTAAATAAAGGAGTTCAGGGCTTTAAATTAAAAATCTTAAGTATGGAAGGTAAGAAAAAGTTAAGTCAGAATCATTCTAATGAAAGACAGCATTTAGTGATTCAAAAATTAGAAGAAATCGAACATACAAATGAGCAGCAAATCGCTCGTTTAATGAAGCAAAACAATAAGTGAATCTTAAAAACTCCGCATTTTTTCTGCTATGTATATGGCGGTGAAGAAAGAGAGCAATTTTTTTGCTTCTTTTAGCGTGCTTCCAAACATCCACTGAAAAGAGGAATAGGCTAAGAACGCTACGTCTTATGGCAATTTATCTGTGTGAAAGCGTAGCGGCAACAAAACACACAACTGAGGACCCACATCGAAATAATTGATAGTTACTTTACTCGAATTTTTAGCGGTAATAACCACAATTCACAAATTGTTCAATGAAAGCGTTTAGAAATTGAACAGTTTGTGAAGACCTTCACATTAGGCTTTATTTTTAAAAAAATAGGAGTAGAATAAGAATCAGTAAGAGATTGTTATAAAACAGTTTATCGGAGATATCACATTTTTAGTGGTTGTTATATTACAAAAACATATAGTTGAAGGGAGATTTTACAATGTGGGTTATTACAGTATTTGAGAAAAAGGACGTTCGTATTTTTGAATACACAAATAAAAGTGAAGCAACAAAAGCTTTAGGCGGATTTAAGAAAAACGCAATTTTATCTTTCACAAAATAAGCTAACAAAAAACTCGTAGCCATGACAATGTGGTTACGAGTTTTTTTGTTAATAGAAACTAAACACTGATTAATCAGACTCACTACCATAACGTGGGGGTGATTTCCGTTCCTGCTGGGCGCTTTGTTGCTGCCGCTACGCTTTCGCACAGAGCAAAGCTTCCGAAGGGGTCCGATGAGCCGCTTCGCTCGCTCCGGGGTCTCGGGCCAACACAATTGAAGGCGTTATCACATGACGTGATGATTTTAGCGTAAAAAAATTTTTATAAGCCTTAGTGCATCCACATTTAGGTCACTATGCTTAAATTACTTTTCAATGCCAAAACATAACATTTACTTGCTCTTTATTTTAAAGCGTATTATAATGAAATTGTAAGTGGGACATAATTTTAAGTGGTGGGACAAAAAATAACCCATAACTATTATAAAGGGAGTAGATTATATGTTTTCTGTACCTGAGGCGCAGCAAAGGCTACTTCCAGAAATGTATCCGCTTCTGCAATCAAGATATCGTATTTTGCAAACAGTTCAGCTTATGCAGCCAATTGGGCGTCGTACACTTGCTGATTCACTTAAAATGACTGAACGAGAAATTCGTAAAGGAACGGATATTTTACGTGAGCAAGGGTTAATAGATTCTCAAAAGTCGGGTATGGTATGTACAGACGAAGGTAATGTAGTTATTGATAAGCTTCGAGCACTCGTCTATGAATGGTCTGGCATTACACAGCTAGCTAAATTACTGAAAAACCATTTTGGCTTACAGCATGTAATTGTTGTTCCAGGTGATTACAATGAGGACGATACGATATTAACATTGCTTGGAAAAGAGGCAGCACAACAATTTATATCAACAACCTTTGATGGTCAAATAGTAGCTGTTACTGGTGGCAAGTCGGTTGCATCACTCGCGCAATTTTTACATCCAGCTGATGCAAACAACATTACATTTGTTGCTGCTCGTGGAGGTATTGGGCATGAAATGCAAATGCAAGCCAATACACTTGTCTCAACATTTGCCATGCAGATGGATGCACAGTATCGCACATTATTTTTACCAGAGCATTTAAGTGAGCAGGCCTATCAAGCAATGTTAACAGAGCCAATGGTAACTGAAATGATGAATTATTATGATCGTGCAGATTGTGTTATTCATGGTATTGGTTCGGCAGAAGAAATGGCAGTTCGTCGTAACTCATCGCCTGAGGATTTACAGATACTCGAAGAAAAGGGTGCAGTAAGTGAAGCATTTGGTTATTATTTCAATGCAGAAGGCGAAATTGTACATCGAATTCGAACAATCGGTATACAGTTTGAACAAGTGCAAAGAAGTAAGCAAGTCATTGCAGTTGCTGCTGGTAAACAAAAAGTGAAGGCAATGCTATCGTACTTTAAGGTAGCACCAAAGCAAACCATTTTTATAACGGATGAAGTAGCCGCAAAAGCTATAGCTGAAGGTTTACCTTCTTTATAAATTACTCAAATTTCGGCGGGTGCTACAACACTCTCTGAATGAGAATAGGGCCAATTGTGGATATTATAAATGTCCGAGGCAAAATAAATTATTTAAACATTATTGGAGGAATTGACAATGGCATTAAAATTAGCTATTAATGGATTTGGACGTATTGGACGATTAGTATTTCGTGAAGCAATGAAGCACGATGAATTTGAAGTGGTTGCAGTAAATGACCTAACAGATGCAGGCCAGCTTGCACACTTATTAACTTATGATTCAGTACACGGTATCTACGATGCTGATGTTTATGCAGACGGCGATTCTTTCGTAGTAAATGGAAAAAACATTAAAGTTTATGCTGAAAAAGATCCTGCAAATTTACCTTGGGGTGAACTAGGTGTTGATGTAGTACTTGAATGTACAGGTAGATTCCGCTCAATGGAAGAAGTAGGTAAGCATATTCAAGCAGGTGCTAAAAAAGCTATTCTTTCAGCTCCAGCGAAGGGCGAAATGCCAACGTTTGTAATGGGGGTTAACCATGAGGATTATAACCCTGAAACAGATGATGTTATTTCAAACGCTTCTTGTACAACGAACTGTCTAGCGCCAGTTGCAAAAATACTTGATGAAAAATTTGGTATTGAGCGCGGTATGATGACGACAATTCACTCATATACAAACGATCAACGTATCCTTGACTTCCCGCACTCTGACCCACGTCGCGCACGTGCTGGTGCAGTGTCAATGATTCCAACAACAACAGGTGCAGCAGTTGCAGTTTCAAAAGTATTACCTCACTTAAAAGGTAAACTAGATGGCTTCTCTATGCGTGTACCAACACCGAACGTTTCATGTGTTGACTTAGTAGTGGAGCTAAAAGCAGAAGTAACGAAAGAAGCCATTAATGCTGCATTAAAAGAAGCTTCAGAAAATGAGCTTAAAGGTATTTTAGGCTACAACGAACTACCATTAGTTTCAATTGACTACAATGGTAACCATAACTCTTCAACTGTAGATGGTCTTTCTACAATGGTATTAGAAAATAGTATGGTAAAAGTTCTTGCATGGTATGATAACGAAATTGGTTACTCTACTCGTTTAATGGACTTAGCTTTATATATCGCAGAAAAAGGATTAAACACTAAATAAGTGACATAATTCGATAACTAAAGTAAAAAGTGTGACACAATACCGCTTTTTGCGCACAAAAAGTATAGCCTTTATAATATCTTAAAGATATAATGTACAAGGGTAATGGGAGTGAGGGAATTTACCCTTACTCCTTTTTTATACGAAATATAAGGCAGATACGTGACTGGTTATGTAATTGCAAGACATAGAACGTGACTTTTGCTACTATAAAAGCAAGTAAAAGGGTACTTCACCATAACGTGGGTTGATTTCCGTTCCAAGCGTTTTTTTTGAAAATGCTTATTAAACAAAATTAATCCTATGTGATGATGGATCAACTATTTTTATCTAATACAGTTAAGTGAATCATGTGAGGAGCCAAGATGGGTGAATCCAGGTAATTCATGACTAAAAACTTTGAAGGGGGTTTCTTCATGTTAAATAAGAAGACGATGAAAGATATTGATGTAAAAGGTAAGCGCGTATTTGTACGTGTTGATTTTAATGTACCGATGGCAGAAGGTGCGATTACTGACGAAACACGTATTCGAGCAGCAATTCCTACAATTGAGTATTTAGTGGAACAAGGTGCCAAAGTAATTTTAGCTTCTCACTTAGGACGTCCAAAGGGTGAAGTGAAAGAGGATATGCGCCTAACTGCAGTAGGTGTACGTTTAGCAGAATTAATGGGTAAACCTGTTACTAAATTAGATGAGTCAATTGGTCAAGAGGTTGAAGAAGCTGTTGCAAATATGCAAAATGGTGACATTATTCTTCTTGAAAATGTTCGCTTCCACGCTGGCGAAGAGAAAAATGATCCAGCATTAGCAGAGCAATTTGCAAAATTAGCAGACGTTTATGTCAATGATGCGTTCGGTGCAGCTCACCGTGCACACGCGTCAACTGAAGGAATTACTAAGTATGTACCAGCAGTATCTGGTTACCTTATGCAAAAGGAATTAGATGTGCTAGGTAAAGCATTATCTAACCCTGAGCGTCCATTTACAGCCATTATCGGTGGTGCCAAAGTTAAAGACAAAATTGGTGTGATTGAAAGCTTATTAGAAAAAGTAGACCATCTAATTATTGGTGGTGGCTTATCATTCACATTCATTAAAGCGCAAGGTTATGATATCGGTAAATCTTTATTAGAAGAAGATAAAATTGATTTAGCAAAATCCTTTATTGAAAAAGCAAAGGCAAAAGGCGTGCAATTACATATGCCAATCGATGCCGTAGTCGCAAGCGAATTTTCAAAAGATGCTGAAACACAAATTGTAGATGTAAACGCTATTCCAGCTGACTGGATGGGCTTAGATATTGGTCCGAAAACAGCTGCTAAATATGCAGAAGTTATTAAAAATTCTAAATTAATCATTTGGAATGGACCAATGGGTGTTTTTGAAATGGATAAATTCGCGAATGGTACAAAAACTGTAGCTGACGCTATGGCGACAACAACTGGTTATACTGTGATCGGTGGCGGGGATTCTGCAGCGGCAGTAGAAAAGTTTGAAGTTGCCGATAAAATGGACCATATTTCTACAGGTGGTGGTGCATCACTGGAATTAATGGAAGGGAAAGAGCTTCCTGGAATTGTGGCATTAAACGATAAATAAATCATTAACGTGGAATAAAAACATAGGAGGCAAGAATGATGCGTAAACCAATTATTGCAGGTAACTGGAAAATGTATAAAACATTTGAAGAGGCTATTCAGTTTGTTGATTCGGTACAGGACAAACTTCCTTCAAATGATAAAGTAGACGCTGTTGTTTGTGCACCAGCACTTTACCTACCTACGCTTGTGCAAGTTGCTAGTGAATCTGAGCTAGCAATTGGTGCACAAACGATGCATTATGAAAACGAAGGTGCATTCACTGGAGAAATTAGTCCAGCTCAGCTAGCAAGTGTGGAAGTAGACTATGTTATTTTAGGACACTCTGAACGACGTGAATATTATAACGAAACAGATGAAGCCATCCATAAAAAGGTTGCTGCAGCACTAGCGTATAATATCGTACCAATTATTTGCTGTGGAGAAACGCTTGAGGAACGTGAAGCGGGGACTACTGAGCAAAAGGTTGCTCATCAAATTACAGCAGCACTTGCTGGATTTGGCGCACAAGAAGTGGAGCATATGGTGATCGCCTATGAACCTATTTGGGCAATCGGTACAGGTAAAACAGCTACAGCAGAAGATGCTAACCAAGTATGTGGAGCAATTCGTGCAGTAGTGAAGGAATTATATAATGCTGAAACGGCCAATGCTGTACGAATTCAATACGGTGGTAGCGTAAAACCTGAGAACATTCAGGAATTATTATTAAAAGAGCATATCGATGGCGCTTTAGTTGGTGGAGCAAGTTTACAACCAGAATCATATTTGAAATTATTGGAGGCGGCAGCAAATGCCTAAAAAGCCAGTAGCATTAATTATTCTAGATGGCTTTGCATTTCGCGACGAAACTTTCGGAAATGCAGTAGCTCAAGCAAACAAACCTAACTTCGATCGTTTTTGGAATGAGTTCCCGCATTCAACATTAACTGCAGCTGGTGAAGCGGTGGGGTTACCTCAAGGTCAAATGGGGAACTCTGAAGTTGGACATCTAAATATAGGTGCTGGACGTATTGTCTACCAAAGCTTAACACGCTTAAACAAATCTATTCGTGAGGGAGATTTCTATACGAATAAAGCATTTTTGGATGCCATAGCACATGCTAAAGCTCATCAATCTAAGCTTCATATTATGGGCTTACTTTCAGATGGTGGCGTACATAGCCATTATGAGCATATGTTTGCACTATTAAAGCTTGCAAAACAACAAGGCTTAGACAAAGTCTTTGTACATGGTTTCTTAGATGGTCGTGATGTTGGACCATCAACAGCTTTAGGCTATATTGAAGAAACTGAAAAACAAATGAAGGACATTGGCGTAGGTCAATTCGCTTCTATTCATGGTCGTTATTATGCAATGGATCGTGATAAACGCTGGGATCGTGTAGCCCTTACGTATAATGTACTAGTAGATGGTGTTGGTCAAACAGCTGACAGCGCAGCAAAGGGCGTAGCTGCATCATATGAACGCGATGTAACAGATGAGTTTGTTATTCCATTTAGCGTTCAAGAGCATAGGGAAGCCGTGGCAACAATTGACGATAATGACGCTGTTATTTTCTTCAACTTCCGCCCTGACCGTGCAATTCAGCTGTCTAAAGTGTTTACAAATAGTGAATTTGATGGCTTTGCTTTATCAGATAAGCAGCCAAAGAATTTAAAATTTGTATCATTTACACACTACAGTGATGAAGTACACGCTCAAGTTGCGTATGAAAACGATAACTTAAAAAATACGATTGGTGAAGTGTTAGCTTCTAATGGCAAAACACAACTTCGTATTGCAGAAACAGAAAAGTATCCGCATGTTACATTCTTTATGAGTGGTGGTCGTGAGGAGAAATTTGAAGGAGAAGAGCGTATTTTAATTGCATCTCCAAAAGTTGCAACATATGATTTAAAACCTGAAATGAGTGCTTATGAAGTAACAGAAGCATTACTTGCAGAGATTGCGGCTGATAAATTTGATGGCATTATTCTTAATTTCGCTAACCCTGATATGGTTGGGCATAGCGGAATGTTAGAGCCAACCATCAAGGCCATTGAAACAGTCGATGAATGTCTTGGTAAAGTAGTAGATGCACTCCTTGCAAAAGGTGGCGCAGCTATTATTACAGCTGACCATGGTAACTCTGATGAAGTTCTTACTTTAGAAGGGGCTCCAATGACAGCTCATACAACAAACCCTGTTCCAGTAATTGTGACAAAAGCAAATTTAATGTTAAGAAATGGTGGTATTTTAGCCGATTTGGCGCCAACCATGTTAGAATTATTAGAGGTGTCACAACCTTCTGAAATGACAGGTCAATCATTAATTGAAAAAGAGGAGAATTAATTATGCCATTTATTACACAAATTTATGCGCGCGAAGTTTTAGACTCACGTGGGAATCCAACGGTAGAAGTTGAAGTATTTACAGAATCAGGTGCTTTTGGACGCTCAATCGTACCATCAGGTGCATCTACAGGTGAATATGAGGCAGTAGAATTACGCGACGGTGACAAATCTCGTTACCTAGGCAAAGGTGTATTAAAAGCAGTTGAAAATGTAAACACAATTATTGCTCAAGAGCTAGAAGGTAATTACTCAGTTCTTGATCAAGTAGTCATCGACAAAGCTTTAATCGAGCTAGATGGCACAGAAAACAAAGGTAAACTAGGTGCCAACGCCATTCTAGGTGTATCAATGGCAGTTGCACATGCTGCGGCAGATTACTTAGATGTACCTCTTTATCAATATCTTGGTGGGTTTAACTCAAAACAACTACCAGTACCAATGATGAACATCATAAATGGTGGCGCTCACGCTGACAACAACGTAGACATTCAAGAATTCATGGTAATGCCTGTAGGAGCAGAATCATTCCGTCATGCATTACGTATGGGTGCTGAAATCTTCCACAGCTTAAAAGCAGTACTTAAAGCTAAAGGCTATAATACGGCTGTAGGTGACGAAGGTGGTTTCGCACCAAACCTTGGTTCTAACGAAGAAGCCATTACTGTAATTTTAGAAGCAATCGAAAAAGCTGGCTATAAACCAGGTGAAGAAGTAAAACTTGCAATGGACGTTGCTTCATCTGAATTATTCAATAAAGAAGATGGCAAATATCACTTAGACGGTGAAGGTGTTGTTAAAACTTCTGAAGAAATGGTTGGATGGTATGAAGAGCTAACAAACAAATACCCAATCATCTCAATTGAAGATGGCTTAGACGAAAATGACTGGGCTGGACACAAATTATTAACAGATCGTATCGGCGCTCGCGTACAATTAGTAGGTGACGATTTATTCGTAACAAATACGCAAAAATTAGCTGCTGGTATTGAGCAAGGTGTTGGTAATGCGATCCTTATCAAAGTAAACCAAATCGGTACGTTAACAGAAACATTTGAAGCGATCGAAATGGCAAAACGCGCTGGTTACACAGCAGTTATCTCTCACCGTTCTGGTGAATCTGAAGATGCAACAATTGCTGATATCGCAGTTGCTACAAACGCTGGTCAAATTAAAACAGGTGCTCCATCTCGTACAGACCGCGTAGCTAAATACAACCAACTTCTTCGCATTGAAGATCAACTTGGTGCAACAGCTGAGTACCTTGGTTTAAAATCATTCTATAACTTAAAATAAGCTATTACTAAGTAGCTTTACTGGTATCGCCTCAAAGGTATTTACATACTTTTGAGGCGATTTTTTTGGTGGTTGGGTGAATATGGGGCAGTTTTTGGCAAAGAGATCGGGTAACGTGGGAACTACTCAGGTAGGGAGAAAAAGTAATCGGGTACCCATAAGAACTACTCGAGTAGGAGAAGTGATCGGGTAACCTGGAAAAGTGCTCGTATACCCCAGAGAACTGCTCGGGTAGGAGCCGGGTTTCCTGGGCTGCTCAGGTAAGATGAAATCCCCTGCTAAAAGTTACCTTTGAAATCTAAAGAAAAACCATTCAAATTAACAAAGATCCAGTTACTTGTTATGAATTTTTAATTTCAATAAATATACAAGATGGTCATCATTTATCATTTTTTTTACTTCATTCTCGTTCTGTAAGTCGTATGTTCGTATAGAGTTTCCATTTGATTCTCTGTATACACCTAGTAAATAAGTTTCGTTCAATTTTAATTTTACTGTTTCATCCCCAATTGCATAATCCCATCCACTAATACTACCAGCAGCTTGAATTTTGTCGATTTTTATAGGGTTTGCTTTAACACTTGGTCCATAAAGAAAAGCAAAAGATTCATCATCAGTATTTATTATCCCAAACCCTATATTGCCTTCTTCTACTTTGTTTGGACTTTGCCCATATGATAGTGCCATTAAGGAATTAGACTCCAATTGCCCATCTTTGTAACTTTCCACCCAAAGATCAACCCAACTTTTATCGGCATTATTTAATTTAAAATGAAAGTCTTGTGCTATGCCTAAATTTAAATCTTTGAAAGTACTCACATATTTAGAATCGGTGTTAATTGAAATAGTCGCTAATGCTGTATCTTTTTGATTAGTGCAACCTGAAAGAAATAACAAAAACAGTGTTGATAGGATACTAATAAAATACTTATTTCTCAATAAACGAAACCGCCTTTCAAGAATTTACTGCCTTTATTAAAAAAGGCAACGTGCTTTATAGAGGGCTCACCACCAAAAGTTGTGGATGACTTTTGTTAAAACGTCTACTATGTAAATAGTTGATTGGAGTGGAGACTGGGCGATTCCTCGGGAATCAGCGATAGAGGAAAGCATCACATCCTGTGATAACGCCTTCGTGACCAACATCGTGTTGGCCCGAGACCCTGCAGCGTAGCGGATGTTTTCTGTGCGAAAGCGAAGCGGCAGCAACAAAGCGCCCAATCGGAACGGAAATCAACCACACGTTTTGGTAATCATCCTTATAGAGTATTATTCGACAAATCTTGTAAAAAGACCTTGTAATGCTTTAATGGCATAAATACACTTATTGAAAGCTATGCAAGTGCATTTATGCCATTATTATATGTTTAAATAGTAAAACATAAATTATATATAGGGAAAACAATACTGAAAGGAGAATTACGATGAAAATTTTTGAAACAGAACGACTTACCCTTCGTCTACAAACAACAGATGATGCCGATTTTATCCTTGAGTTAATGAATGACCCTTCATGGTTGCAGTTCATTGGTGATCGCGGTGTGAAAACAGTGGAGGAGGCATGTGAATATATAGTAAATGGACCACTTCGTATGTATGAGCAATTTGGTTTTTGTTTTTATTTAGTTGAAAGAAAAGACGATCAAATCCCCCTTGGAATTTGTGGTTTTGTTAAAAGGGAGTCGCTAGAAGATGTGGATATTGGGTTCGCTTTTCTGCCTAAGTATTGGGGAAAAGGATACGCCTATGAAGCGGCTTCAGCAACAATGGCATATGGTTTAGATATACTAGGGTTAAATCGTATTGTAGCTATCACAACCCAAGATAATGAGGCTTCAGCTAAGTTACTAGAAAAAATAGGCTTGAAGTTTGAAAGATTAGTCCAATTTTCCAATGATGCTGAAGAACTTAGACTTTTTTCATTTAACTTCTTTTAGCAAATGTGTTATGGAGCGACAGGTGAGAATTCTCTATCTTTAGAGGTGGTTAAATGAATGGGATTATTTCAGCGGGTCACCAAACATCCGCTGAACTCTAGAAACTCAGTCTAAAAACGCCACATCCTGTGGTCACGAAGGCGTTATCACAGAACGTGATAGTTTTAGCCTTCGTTCCTCTATTTGCTTCAGGGTCTCATCTGTGACGCTATTCATTTCAGATAAGAATAACCCTTCCTCAATCAATTTTTAAGGAAGGGTTGAAAATGGAAGTTGTAGAGTGAATGCCCTCAAAGATAATCTACATAAAAAAGAGACAGTCTTTAGTGAGTAACACTTTAGACTGTCTCTGCTTTCGTTAAGTGATTTATTTCTGTGCCCAATATTTGTCTAGCTCTTGATCTAGATAGACCCAGCCCTTCCATGCAATATGAATCGTATCCATAATGAAATAAGGATCATAGTCATGGCTTGAGAAATCAACAAATGGAACACCATTATCAGTCAATATCTGGTTCATTTTTGCGTAATATTTATCACGGCGATCCGCAGGATATTCAGTGTAGTCATACCAATGACCATTTACTGGAATAGAGATGAATAGAGGCTTTGCACCAGCATCTTTTAAAATATCAATGACAAGCTGTAAATCCTCATATTCGGGTGAAGTCGTGTAATCTTCGCTTTTTCGGAATCCTTTAAACCTATCAAGATTAGAATTTTTAAGTCGCTTATAAAACTTGTTTTCAATCATTAAATCATTGGAAACACGCTTTTCGCCATATTTTTCGGCATTTTGTAGTTGTTGCTCAAATGTTTGGTCCGCAACTAGTTTGTCATTGTTCTTTAACTTACTCCCCTCTCGAGGGAAGAGCGAGTAATACAAATCTTTTTTCTCTAAAAGTGCCTTTTGGAAATGGCCAGCTAACATTGCAAGTCGCCCGATGATTGGTTTTTCCTTCCCACCAGATAATTTATATTCATAAATTGTTCTTAGCAGGTCATCGCGGTTTACTGTATCAAAATCAAGCAGGCGTTTCATTCCTCGATTTCGAAGATCTTCGTCAATGTCTTTATTGTATGCTAAATCATAAGCATGCAACATCGAATAGTTAGGAGAGAAGTGTAATTCATTCATGCCCTTTTTCGTAAACCATTGAGGGGAAATGATGAAAACAATTTTCTTATCCTTTAAATTCTTTTCCTGTGCAGCAAAATTTAAAAAGTGTGTAATAGACTGCATTCCACCACGCCCGACCATAAATGTCGTATACGGAGCATTTGTAGCACGAGTATAGTTATAAGGGTGGAAAGGATCAAAACGATTTAATTCTGAGGAGCCATATAAAGGCATAGTATTAGGCTCCTGCAACATTCGCTCTTGGAAATACATCCCTTGGAACACTAACGGAGACATACTCGTCTTTGCTTGCTCTACATCTTCATCTGAAATCCAAGCTTTTATCCAGGAATTAGGGAAGAATATCAAGGCAGCAAAAAGAGCAAAAGCAATTAATAATGATAGAAAGCCTTTCTTAATCATTGTCTTTCAGCTAATTCCGCAGCAATACGATTTGGCGTGTTCCATTCCTCACGGTTGAAATCAGTAATTGGCACTGAGATATTAAAGCGGCTTTCAATTTCCACTAATAAATTAATTGTACCGAATGAATCAAGAAGTCCTTCTTCAAATAAATCGATATCTGGATTTTCTAAAATGATATCGTCCTCACATAATTCTACTAGCATTTCTAAAACTTGTTGTTTATCCATATTATAAATCTCCTTTATTGTTTAGGCTGCGTTATTCATAAAAATATGAACAGAGCCATTAATTAAAATAATGTTCCTGAAAAAATATAGAAACCAAAGCAAATGGCATTAAACGTAATAAATACGCCGATTGCATGCGTCCATTTATTTTTTGGCCAAATCTTGCGCTTTTTATTCCAACGTTCAAATTTATCGAAGCAGATAATTAACAAGGCATGGTAGAGACCGTAGACAACAAAGTGCAATTCTAATCCGTGCCAAATACCCATTAAAAAGAACAGTAAAAAGAAGCCAAGATAAGAAACTGTATATTTGTTTTTAATCCATTTTTTCTTCGTCATCCAAAGTACGAAGCGCATATAAACATAATCCCTGAACCAAAATGAAAGACTCATATGCCAACGGTTCCAGAAGTCTTTAATATTGCGACTCGAGAATGGACGGTTAAAGTTAATTGGCGTTTGAACACCCATAATGCGACTGACACCAACTGCAAAAGCACTATACCCTGCAAAATCGAAAAATAGATAAAAACTATACATATACATATACGCTATTTGCCCTTGAAAAGGTGTCAAATAGTTATACGTTTGATTTGGTAAATAAATAAGTGTGTAATTGTATATTAAATAAGCCAAAATAAATTTATATAAAAAGCCTAAAAATATACAATTGATCCCGCTTAATAGCAGCTTTTGATAATCTTGTCCAGATGGCACTGTGTGCATATCTTTATAAAAGCGTCGCCAACGATCAATAGGTCCCGAAGTTATTGTTGGGAAGAACAGTAAGAAATAAGCAAGCTCAACTACTGAAATTTTATCCTTAATTAAGCCATCACGAGTTTCTAAAATCATTTGTACCGATTTAAAGGTAATATAGGATACCCCTAAAAATCCAAATAAATTATTAAGGCCAAGCATAGGCAGAACCTTCACAAGTACAAGTGGCAAAATAGACAGCAGTACAGCAATTACGAATACGGACGTGCTATTCTTCTGTAAGCGATATTTTTGGTAACCGACAATTAATAGTAACTGAAATACTGTAAATAGTATAAGAGAAGTTGAGCCATTAAGGGAGTTACCAAAAATAAGAGCTAACACGACAATCGAAATAAAGATATTATAGCGTTTAGCTGATTTCCCACGTAGTCCTAAAATAATGGATGGCATTAATAAAATACCAATGATGATGAAGAAAAATATATTTCCATAAGCCGTCATACTGTTTCCATAACCGCCAATCCTTTACGATCAACTTTACCGTTAGTATTTAAAGGTAAAGTGTCAATGTATTTGAACGTTTTCGGAATCATATAAGATGGTAAATACTCCGCTAACAATGCTTTAAGCTGCTTCGTCATTTTGAAGGCAGAGTCTGTCAATGGTTCTCGTAGAACAACAAACGCACTTAGTGAAACAATTTCATCATCTTTTGAAATAGGTATAACAACACAGCTAGCAACAGCTGGAAGATTGCCGATTTGCTTTTCAATTTCCTCGATTTCTAAACGATAACCGTGTAGTTTCACCTGGAAATCTTTTCGTCCTGAAAAGAACAGATAGCCATCTTTTTCATAACCAACGTCCCCAGTTTTATAAATACGTTGATCCCCTATTGTAGGAAACGCTTTAAGTGTTAAATCAGGTGCCCCAAGATAACCTGCACTTACAGTCGGTCCAGAAATAATAATCTCGCCATCTTCTTGCAAGGATAGATTAGGCTCAGATAGAGGAGCGATTGGTAATTGGTCAAATTGCTCCAGAAGCTCCTTTGTTACTTCCACATAAGATACGGCAACCGTTGTTTCTGTAGGACCGTATAAGTTAAAAATAGAAGCTTGTGGGAAGCGCTGCATTAATTCTTTCGATACGGATACTGGTAAAACCTCTCCGCAGAATAAAAATGTATTTAAAGTAGGCATTAACGCCTGATCCCATTCTTTGTTCATTAAGCAGATCTTCGCAAAGGAAGGTGTAGAAGTCCAAACGCGAATATCAGATGAAGCTAATGACTCAAATAACGCTTTTGGATTAGCAATTTGCTCCTGCTTAATAGCGTAAAGTGTTTGCCCACTAACGAGTGCAGGATATAAATCCATTACCGATAAATCAAAGGAATAAGGTGCTTGGTTTAGAAACACGCCAGATTCCTGTAAAGGGAAATGCTCATGCATCCAATCAACAAAATGTGCTAAATTATCAGCTGTAATTTGAACACCTTTTGGCTTACCAGTAGAACCAGATGTGTAAATAATATAATGAATTTCTTGATCCTTAACCCAAGTTGAAGGCTCTGTTGAAATGCTAGTAGCTTGAGCCACTAGATCACTTACTTCCACTACAGGAACTGATTGATTCGCGTTTAATGTTTCAGTTTTTAGTAGTAAACAAGCCTGAGAAGCTTCTATTATAATTTGTAACCTTTCAGACGGTGTAGAAGAGTCAACCGGTACATATGGATGACCTGCCTTTACAGCTCCTAAAAAGGCAACGATTTGTAAAGGGGACATATGCCCGTAGACGACGATAGGTTGTTGTCTTTTCAAATCAAGAGCCATTAAATATTGCGCTACACAATCAGAAAGATGCCAAAGCTCACCATACGTTAAGGCATCACTATTGGTTTGATATGCAGTTCGATGTGGATGCTGTTGTGCCACTTTTTGAATAGCCTCTAAAATACTTAACATAGTTTATATCTCCTTTTCTTAAAATTCCGTATATATAAATGGTCCTGCGTTCATATCATGGAAGCCATGGATAAGAAACAAGAGCGTTAAAATGATGAAGTAAAATAACGTAAAGCCTATAAAACGTAAAACCTCATTATTTTTAATGGATTGCATATGTCCACCTCCAATTAAAAATGAAAAAAGATTATAACTTTGTAAATATATAAATAAATAGATATTTTTTCAAGTTTTTTCTAAATTATTTTTCCACTTATTAATTTTTCAACACTGTTTTGACGGATTGTAGATTAAAATGTTGCTAAATTTCTCGATATTCATAAAATTATAAGATTAATTTAAGGTAAAATTAAGGTTTCTAAAAACCTTACCTAAATGAAGGAAAGAAAATGATTTTCCTTTGTACCTCAATTTGAATTTTACTAAAACTACAATCACCTTTATTATCGCTGTTTTTCCGCTTCAATGGTACTTAAAAAATCCTTAAATTTCGTTTTAGGGCATTCGAAGCAATCTATTTTTTCGTTACATTAAGCATAATAAATGAAAGTAAAATCAAAGTAAATCGGACGGAAAATATTGGTATAATTTATGATGAGAGGGGATAACCAAAATGGAAGCTGTAAAAATGTTAAGCAGATGATAAAAGTGGTAATCTTTTGAGGACTGTTGCAAAAACAAATTTGAGCAAAAAAGAAAAGTGCCACCATCAAGTTAGACATCTCAACTTATGATAGCACCCTTATTTTTATCTCGCTACAGAATTCCAAAGTAAGTGGGAGAATAACTTTCCGTAAAAGCCCTTATTTGATTACATTTAAAACTTTTTTAGAAACGTAAAATTCAGTACCGTTGTAGACATTGATTGTATCAAAGGTATGTGTTTTTGCTGTCTTGTCTTTTTCGTATATTAAAATGTTCTTATTAACTGGGATTGTAACGGTTACATTATTTTTTTGTGCAATCAATTTAGGGTTTTCTTTATCAGTTAAGTCAATTTTAGATGTATAGCCTTTTTCCGTAAATGCTTTTGTTGCTGGTATATATAAATCATCTGTAAGCTTATTTAAATCGAAGTCCATAAACTTTGCCATCGCATGGGCTAAATCTGTGTTTTCTACAAGGCCTGTAATTTTAGATGGCCCGAATGAGTATAAAAACACATCATCACCAGTATGCCCACCGGTTGTAAAGCCAATATTAGCACGGTTGGCAAGCATTTTTACCATTTCTTCTCCAGGGTCTTTAGCTAACTGTAAGGTTGCAAGCTCGTCCGGAGATAAATCATCTAATCCATAAAGTGCAGCGACTTCTACAATATTTGATTTATCTTCCTTTAATTGGCTTAGCGCACCTTCAACGGTCATTTTAGCTTTCTTTAGAGGGTCGATATAGGCAGAAACAGGTGTGTTGGAATAAGTACTTGTCGTGTTAGCATTCCCCATTGTAATCCCACTGTTGCCGTGGTCTGTAACAGCAATGACCATAGTATTGCCATCTTTTTTTGCAAAATCAACCGCTTCCTTGACTGCATCATCAAACGATAAAATATCGCTAATCATACCAATTGTGTCATTGGCATGAGCCGCCCAGTCCACTTTACTGCCTTCTACAAATAAGAAGAAGCCATCTTCATCCTTTTTGAGCGTATCAATAGCTTTACTAGTCATCTCAGCAAGACTTGGCTCAGATGCTTTTGTTTTGGCACGATCATAATCGTAGGCAAGGGCACCTGGAGCAAAGCTTCCCCAAATTTTTGACGATTCACTATTTAGAAGCTCATCTCGCGTTTTCACGATGTCATAATTTTTTTCTTTAAGGACATCCACTAAATTCTCGCCATCTTTTCGAGCATTTTTAGTTGTGCCAGGTGCCAAAGACTCAAAGCCACCACCTAATACGACATCAATGTTTTGATAAACTTGCTGCTCAGCGATGTCATCATATTGGCTTCTATTATTAACATGTGCAGAAAAGCCTGCTGGTGTGGCATGCTGAATTTCCGAAGTAGCAATCAATCCAGTCGCCTTGCCCTGTTGTTTAGCCCCTTCTAAAACATTAGCTACAGGCCTAAAAGCATCCTCTTTGGCAATTTGCTTAAGTCCTGGTGAATTAATAACGGACGGTAATACACCTACAAATTTATCATTTGATTTATGGCCAGTTGCTAATGCAGTAGCGGCAGGAGCTGAATCAGTAATAGCTGAATCGGCAGAGTATGTACGCACGCCCCCTGATAAAATTTCATCCATCGCTAAACTTTGACCTTTAAACCAACGAGAAAGTGTAACGGCATTATTACTACTACCATCCATCACGAGCATAATCACATTTGTTGGCTTCTTTACTTGAGCAGCTTCTACTTGCGGTTGAGCGATACTAATCGACGATAAAGCAATTGCGCTTGCTAGTAACAATGAACTCCATTTTTTTGAATGTTTCATGATTTTCCTCCTTAAGGTAAGGTCATTTCACAAGTAAGTGTAAAGGAAGGTTGTAAAGCTACAATGAATTAATTGTTATGATATTGTGTGGATCTTGTTAAATGTGGCATTTATAACTAAAGTGGGGGGTGTTTCCGTTCCGACTGAGCGCTTTCCTCCAGGCTCATCTGTAACCTGATCCCGGAGGAGTCGCCCAGTCTTTACGAAAACTAAAGGCTGAATGTGAAAATAAAATCTGTCTTACTATCTATTGGGATGGAAGCATAAGCTATAAATTTTGTGAATGTTTTTCACCATCAATGGTTTCGTATAATAAAACCCCTTTATCATTAATGAACAAGTTTTGAACCTCTTCCTCTAACAACACTTCTTCTGAGCCATCTTTTATAAATATCTTTGTTAAAAAGCCGGCATTATCATAATCACTACAATAAATCGAATCGTCAACTGCCGCAAGGAAATAACAGGCTGTTTCCGTAACCTGTCTATTTTGTTTTGTTGCTAAATCATAGGCGTATACCATGTTATCGGCCATGCTATTATAATAAATAACGTTACCAACAGTATCCGCATACCACATATCATGCATAAAATCATATGCATCGCTTGTAGCAGCAAAATAGTTGTCACGTGCCCAAATATGATCTTCACTTAGTTTTTCGTCATTCACTAAAAAATATTCGTAGGAAATAGCATAAGGTTCATCAGGATTAACATCATTCCAAGTTGTATCAACATGATACCAATCACCATTAACACTTACTAAATTCCATGCATGAAGCTGATTATCGCTATAGCCATAAACATATTTAGCATCAAGACCAGCCGCCAAAAATAAACGGTAGGCTAAAAGTGTATAAGCTTGGCAAACACCAGTTTCTTGACTAATTAATTCATAAACAGATTGACCTTCTGAAGCATCTTCACCAGAATAAGTGGCTAGTTGTACTACAAAGTCATTAACGGCTTTAGCACGATGAAAATCATCCATGTCATTTGTAATGTACTTAGTTGCAAATTTCTCTACATAATCATCGACTTTCTTTTCCTTTTTGGCATCTGTTAAATATGTAAAATCAAATTCTATCTCATAACCACTATCTACTTCCGATGCTTCCCAGTTGAAATCTTTGATATATCCTGTTGTATAAGGATTAACAAAATTAAGTATGTTATAAAGATCATTCAGTTGTTCTTCAAATGTATCCCAATCTAATTTTCCCCTATATATTACTGTAAAGTTTGGGTCAAACGTGGATATATGCTTCTCAACCTTTTTTGAGAATTGCAACAAAGCAAGATCTTTCTTAAATAATGTCGTTGAAAAAAGGTCTTCTGCAGAAAACTCCACTGATGGAGCTTTACTAGTAGGCTCCTTAAAGTCCATAGAAGCCTCTTCAGGTTCCTCTGGTACTAATACTTCGACGGCTTTGATAACGGCTGAACAAGCGCTAAGCATGCATAAAATAATAAGTAAAAAAATTAGCAATAAACTTTTTTTCATAATTCCTCCATTATAATTATATTTTTAGCTCATCACTAAAACGTGAGGGTGATTTCAGCGTTTTCCAGGGGACGTTCGATATGCCACTAAGAGCAACAGATGTTTTTGGGCGAAAGCGGCGGGATGTTGGTCCGAAGGCATGATCAGAGGACGTGATGCGCTTACCCCTCGTTCCTCTATTTTTGCAGGGTCTCTTCTGTGTCGCTAATCCCAAAGAGTCGTCTGGCCTCCACGCCAATCAACTTATATGAACGGCATTTTTTGGGATTTTTGTGATGACTATGCTTTTAACTATTATAGGATAATGTGATAGCAAGTTGGTATGTTGATTTTTAGAAAAACTAACCGAATGAGGTAAAATGAGGGTATTTATTAATCTTAGTTTGTCAAGAGAACCTTTTTTTGTTATAATATATTATGTTGTGATGTTCGAAGTTCGGGAGGTGCAGTGAATGCATACAGTAGTATTAGTTTCATTAGTTATCGTTTCAGTAGCGTTGATCGTTGTAGTATTACTTCAATCTAGTAAAAGTGCAGGCTTGTCAGGTGCCATCTCGGGTGGAGCTGAACAACTATTTGGAAAGCAAAAAGCACGTGGTATGGATCTAATCCTTCATCGTGTAACAATTGTGTTAGCAATATTATTCTTTCTTTTAGCACTCGCTATTACAAAAATCTAATAGTTGAAGATATATCGCCTAACCTTTACTGGTTGGGCGTTTTCTTTTATGGTACTAATTATTTGGATGTCGTCAATACATAGTTAGTTCAGCAAAGTCGTGTGTGGGGCAGGGAGATACTCGTGGAAGCGAAGTGAATACTCGCGTGAGGTCGGGCGCGGAAGCGAAGAATGCTCGCGTGAGGCAGGGAGATAATTGTGGAAACGAAAAGAATACTCGTGAAAGCCAAGTGAATACCCGCGCAAGGGTGTAAATACCTGCGAATCGCAAAATGACGGATGGAAAAGCTAAAGTGATGGCTAGACTCCCCGAAGCGACGGATAGAAAAGCTAAAGTGATGGCTAGACTCTCCGAAGCGACGGATAGAAGAGGCAAAGTGACGGATAGACTCCTCGAAGCTCTTTTATCAGCGATGAAAGAGCTGAAGCGGCGGGATTTCGTGTTTTAGCGGCGATCCTTGCTTGGTTAGCGGCGGAAATTCATGTTTTAGCGGCGTTCTTCCTTTGGTTAGCGGCGCAACTCACACTTTTAGCGGCGAATTCTAACATAAGCTGGACAATTTGACAAAACTAAAGTCAGAGTTGAAGAACATTGTATAGAATTTTACACAATATTAAGGACTTGACTTCGAAGAGTCAAAGTGACGGAGAATCCACGAAGCGACGGATAAAAGAGTCAAAGTGACGGATAGACACCTCAAAGCGACGGATAGAAGAACCAAAATGCCGGATAGACTCCTCGAAATGCCGAATAGAATTGCCAGAAACATCAAAATGCTGAAAAAGACCATCAAATTAACCGATAAAACCTCATAAAAGATGTAACAATCGCCAAAACTTTTTAGGAAGCTTCAGTATGGCTATAATGGTTATAGTATATGTATTTGGATGAAGGAGGGCGCGCAATGAAAAAATCGTTATCACAGCCTTTTTTCTTTCAAGCAGGACCTAGAGCAGTTTTGTTATTGCATGGGTTTACGGGAAGCTCTGCGGATGTGCGAATGCTTGGGAGATTTTTAGAGAAAAAAGGGTATACTACATTAGCACCTCATTATAAAGGTCACGGTGTGGAACCGGAGGAACTTATTACAACAGGTCCTGCTGATTGGTGGCAGGATGTCGTAGCCGCGTACAAACAGCTGCAGGATGCGGGCTATGAGGAGATTGCTGTTGCTGGCTTGTCATTGGGTGGTGTGATGGCATTAAATGTTGCGCTTAATAACCCAGTGAAAGGTATAGTGACAATGTGTGCTCCAATGACGATGCGTACAACAGATGTTATGTTTCAAGGTGTACTGAAATATGCGAGGGACTATAAAAAGTTCCAAGGTAAAGGTGAGGAGCAAATCGAAGCTGAGGTTGCGTTAATTGCTGAAAAGGGCATGCCATCTTTACAAGAATTGCGCGAGTTTATTGCCCGGACACGTCAAGAAATTGACATGATATATGCACCAATTTTTGTCGTACAGGCGACAAATGATGAGGTAATTGAGACAGAATCTGCCAACATTATATATAATCAAACTGAGTCACTTGAAAAACAGATCAAGTGGTATGAAAACTCAAAACATGTTATTACGTTAGATCAAGAAAAAGATCAGTTACATGAAGATATTTATCGCTTTTTAGAAAGCTTAAATTGGGCACAATAAAAATATAATTAGGATTTTCTCATGAAGGAGGGAAATTATGAAAGACCAGAACAATTCACTACAAAGTCGTTTACTCGATTTTTTCGGTGAAGAAGAATATAAACCATTAACCGTTGGCGAAATCGAGGACGTATTTGGCTTTGAAGATGCTGACGAATTTAAAGAATTAGTGAAAACGTTAGTGCGTATGGAGGGGCAAGGTTTAGTTGTGCGTTCTCGCTCCAATCGTTATGGCTTGCCAGAGCGCATGAATTTACTTCGAGGTAAATTTATCGGACACGCGAAAGGCTTTGGCTTTGTGACACCTGATATTGAGGGGATGGATGATGTTTTCATTCCACCGCATGAAATAAATGGTGCGATTAACGGCGATATCGTTTTAATACGTGTTTTAAAGGAATCATTCGGTGATCGTCGTGAAGGTACGGTGACAAAGGTAGTAGAGCGTGGACAAACGAGCTTTGTTGGGACATTCCAAGCAAATCGAGGCTTTGGCTTTGTTGTTTTAGATGACAAAAAACTACCGATGGACATTTTCATTGCTAAGGGTGATACATTAGGAGCTGTTGACGGACACAAGGTTGTCGTTGAGGTAGCTACTTGGCCAGAAGATTTAAAATCGGCAACAGGCTATATTACAAAAATATTAGGGCACAAAAATGACCCAGGTGTGGATATTCTCTCTATTTTATATAAGCACGACATTCCACCAGAATTCCCTGAAGAAGTGGTTGCTGCCGCGCAACGAGTGCCGGATGAAATTACAGAGGCAGATTTAGAGGGCCGCCGTGATTTACGCCATGAAACGATTGTGACAATCGATGGAGCTGATGCGAAGGACTTGGATGATGCTGTAACCGTAACGAAAAATGTAGACGGTACTTATAAACTTGGCGTACATATTGCAGATGTTAGTTATTATGTAACACAAGGCTCTGTAATAGATGTTGAAGCTTATGATCGTGCGACGAGTGTTTATTTAACAGACCGTGTTATTCCAATGATTCCGCATCGATTATCGAATGGTATTTGTTCATTAAATCCACAGGTTGATCGTCTAGTACTGTCTTGTGAAATGATTATTGATGCAAATGGTAATGTGGTTTCACATGAAATTTTCCAAAGTGTCATTAAAACAACTGAGCGTATGACATATAGAGACGTTTACAAAATTTTAGAGGAGCAGGACGCAGAGCTAATTGCCCGCTATGAGCCACTAGTACCAATGTTTAAACATATGGCTGAGCTGTCTAATATTTTACGTACTAAACGAGAAATGCGTGGTGCAATTGACTTTGACTTTAAAGAGTCTAAAGTGATCGTGGACGAAGATGGATGGCCAGTAGATATTGAATTACGTGAACGTACAGTAGCTGAGAAATTAATTGAAGATTTCATGCTAGCTGCCAATGAAACAGTAGCAGAGCACTTCCACTGGATGAATGTACCGTTCCTTTACCGTATTCACGAGGATCCAAAGCCAGAAAAGCTGCAACGCTTCTTTGAATTTGTCACGAACTTCGGTATTTTAATCAAAGGTACAGGGAACACAGTACATCCAAAGGCGCTACAGGATGTATTAAAGGCCATTGAAGGTATGCCAGAGGAGCCTGTTATTTCAACAATGCTTCTACGCTCCATGCAGCAGGCAAAATATTATCCTGAAAGCTTAGGCCACTTTGGTTTATCAACTGATTTCTATACACACTTTACGTCACCGATTCGACGTTATCCAGACTTAATCGTCCATCGTTTAATTCGAACGTATTTAATTAATAAAGATACATCAAATGAGACAGTCGCACAGTGGAGTATGGCGATGGATGAAATTGCTGACCATACGTCAGAGCGTGAACGCCGTGCTGTCGATGCAGAACGCGATACTGATGCACTGAAAAAAGCACAATATATGTCCGATAAAATTGGCGAGGAATTCGAAGGGATCGTCTCATCCATTACAAACTTTGGGATTTTCGTGGAGCTACCAAACACGATTGAAGGACTTGTCCATATTAGCAATATGACAGATGACTACTACCGCTTTGATGATCGTCAAATGATGATGATCGGTGAACGTACAAATCGCCAATTCCGTATTGGTGATGAAGTTACAGTACGTGTAGCAAATGTTATTATTGAGGAGTCATCGATTGACTTTGAAATCGTCGGAATGGTAACGTCTTATGGACGAACTCGAAAAGCTGCACCTACTGTTATTCACGCACGCAAAAATTATAGCGACAACAAAGATGGTCGTAATGGCCGCAAAGGTGGTCGCAACGGGGAAGAGCGAAGCGGACGTGGCAGTCGCAGTGGTCGCAACGAAGAAGAACGAGGCGGACGTGGCAGTCGCAGTGGTCGCAACGAAGAAGAACGAGGCGGACGTGGCAGTCGCAATGGTCGTAACGAAGAAGAACGAGGCGGACGTGGCAGTCGCAATGGTCGTAACGAAGAAGGGCAAGGCGGACAAGGAGAGCGACGTGAAAACGACCGTGATCCACGAGGACGCCGCAAGGATGGCTCAAGCCCAGGCCCTAAAAAAGGCGTGAAGCAAAAGCAAAGGTTCTACGAGGGCGTCGCCAAGAAAAACAAAAAGAAAAAATCAAAACGTAAATAAAGTAAAAGTATAGGTGAAGGCATCGATTTTCGCTTTAAAGCAATTTGAAGCGGGTGCTTTCACTTTATCAAAAAAGCAGGTTAACCCTGCTCAACCTTTAAGTAGAGGGTGAATAATATGGCAAAAGGTACTGGTAAAGTATTAGCACAAAACAAAAAAGCCGGGCACGACTACTTCATTGAAGAAACAATCGAAGCGGGCATGGTGCTAACAGGCACAGAAATTAAATCCATCCGTGCGGGAAGGGTTCAACTAAAAGAATCTTATGTACAAATCCGTAGCGGTGAAGCTTGGATCAACAATATGCATGTCAGCTCATTCGAACAAGGCAACCGCTTTAACCATGACCCACTGCGCGCCCGCAAGCTACTGCTTCATAAAAAGCAAATCGGCGAGCTAGTTGGTGCCGTAAAACGTGACGGTTACACAATCGTCCCATTAAAAATGTACATTAAAGACGGTTATGCCAAACTCTTAATCGGCGTCGGCAAAGGGAAAAAGGATTACGACAAACGTAACGACATGCGCAAAAAAGAAGCGAAACGCGACATGGAACGTGCCTTCAAAGCGAAAAATCAAGATTAATAGATTGTTTGAAAGCTCACTATTGGATGGTGAGCTTTTTGTTTTTTTAGCGAGAGAACGGATAAAATATATCGTGCAAGACCGTTCTAATTGATGTTGGTTAAAAAATATAATGGAGAATGCATATAGAGAGCAAGTCTTGCGATTTAAGGAGGAGACACAATTCTTACGATTAGAAGAAAAGTATTGTTTGTGGAAATGGAGCATATTTATTTCGCAGAAAAGTGTAATGATCTACAAGAAAGAAAAAAGCTAGTTTGCTATACTCAAACAAAGCTCCCTGAGCAAAAACTTGAGGGACATACAACACTACAAATTATTTTACAGCAAGACGAAGATGTCCTGTTAGCGGATTTATCAAAAATGAATCGCTATATGCTTAGACGTGCAAGAAAAGAGCCCTACGAAGTAATTGTTAAAGAAAACCCAACTGATATAGAGCTGAAAGAATTCCAACAATTTTACAATGCATTCGCAAAAATGAAACAAACAAATCGAGTTCGTAAATTCCATATGCAAACAATGAAACTACTTCGCGAGCAAGGAGCACTAATATACACAAAGCTTCAAAATGATAAAGGTGAAGCACTTTGCTATCGAATATACATTGTTGATGGAGATATGGTACTAAATTTATACACAGGTACTGCTGCATGGATCCAGGATAGACCTGATTTAAAGCAGCAAATCCGCTTCGCTAATCGTTATTTACTATGGGAAAATATTATGATGTTCCGAAGCAGAGGCTACGCTCGCTATGATTTCGGTGCATTAACGAACAAAGAAGAAATTAAAGAATTTAAGCTTGGCTTTGGTGGACAAGAGGTAGATGTTTACTTTGGTTATCTTACAGATTCCATAGTTGGGAAGCTATTATTAAAATTACGAGAGTTGAAATTTAAGGTAATGCAATAAGAAATAAGTTTCGAGGGAGCTAATTCTTTCCATCATAGCAGGACACTTGAACTATAGATAGATTTGCTTTATAATAAGTATTAATGAATGCCAGATTACATGGAAGCGTACTTTTAGCTCCCACCGTACTAGAAGAAATTCTAGCTCCTTTGCTTGAACGAGGCCATGTGCTTCGCTTCATATTCAAGGGGACGTTACGGATTCGACAGGGATGGTTCAAGCTTTGGTCGCGCGTCGGAGGTCTCGGCTCCGTCATCAACGGAAGTTATATAATAACTGGCAAACAACAAAACTTAGCTTTCGCAGCGTAAGCTCTTAAGCGCTCTGCCTCTCTATCGCCCATGTAGAGAACGTGGGGCCCAACTTTAGTGGGATACGGTCGATGGTGCCACCTGAGTCACCGACAAGAGATTTCCAGGTTAGCGTACAGGACGCCTGTTTGTCGGCATAATGCTACGTGAATCGTAAATAGGCAAACTACACGCGTAGAAGCTGAAGTATTGGAGTTTCTGGACGCGGGTTCGACTCCCGCCGTCTCCATTTTAAGAAATCAATTGATTTCAATAGATGTCAAAACCCTTGATATGATAGGGTTTTGGCATTTTTTATTTATCATACAATTTCAATGAATATCAAACGAACGTAGTCAAAAACGTAGTCAAAACGTATTCAAGAATTTTAAATCTCAAGATAGGAATCAAACTTTTGAATTGCATCTTCTTGAGCTTTTTTCGTAACGTGTGTATAGATATCCATAGTGGTTTTCACATCTGTATGACCAAGACGATCTTGCACTTCTTTAATTGATGCTCCAGCTTCAAAGAGAAGTGAACAATGAGTGTGTCTTAATCCGTGAGGTGTGATTTTTACCAATGAATGTTTCTTTTGCACACTATACATCCATTTTTGGACTTGAACAGGTTGAATGTATTCATTATTTGTATTACTAAAAATTAGCTGATTTGCCTTCGTTGTATTATGACCAAGTACAAGATACTCTTGCTTTTGAATCCTTTTCCACTCTTTTAAAATTGTGATGGTTCTATCAACAAGTTTAATTACTCGTGATGATCCAGTTTTCGGTGGTTTTAAATAAAGCCTCGCACTTTTCCCTCTGCCTACTGCTTTTGTGATGGAAAGCTCTTTTTCTATAAGATTTAAATCATTCCAAGTAAGAGCTAGGGCTTCACTTTTACGCATCCCTGTAAAAGCTAATAAATGCAGTAAAGTAAATGCTTTATAGTGTAACGATTGTTCACAATGACTTAAAAACTCGTTCAGTTGCTCGCGAGTATAAAAGTTCTCGCTCTTTTCCTCAAGCGCAATCGTCTTTTTAGGTTTAATTCTTGTTTCTACATATGTGAATGGATTTGTTTGGATATAGCCACGCTTAATCGCAAAATCTAAAACTTTTGCTGCGTATGCTTTGACCATACGAAATTTCTTTAATTTTTCTGCCCATTCATCTACATGCTTTTGGCATATATCTACTGTGATTTTTTCAATTTTATAAGCACTCATTGCAGGTAAAATATGATTTTTAAAAATGCCAATGGTTTTCACAAATGTACTTTCTTCAACAGTTTTTTCATATTGCTTTACCCATATGTTGTATAGTTCTTGGTAGTTTTCAGCACGTTCTTGTTTATATGTGCCTTTTGCAACTTCTAACTTAATACGAGCTAATGCTAGTTCTGCTTCCCTGCGTTTTTTAAAGCCACGTTTCATTGTACGCTTCTGCTTACCAGTCAATGGGTCAACACCTAAATAAACCGGAAACTCATAGCGTGTTTCACCATTCTTTAGCTTGTAACTTTTAATGGGGGATACTTTTTTCTTCATTATCATACTTCCTCCTATTCAATACTTGCGGGGGCAAAATTAAAGAAAAGAGGATTAATCCCTTAGTCATTATATAATTTTACTAATAGGAAATCCTCCCAGTAAATTAATAACTGTGACTTTCTAAAAAGTTGTCAATTTCTTTACGGGATACACGCTTGATACCTTCTATTTCACATACTTTAAGACCCATATGTCGAAATGTTATAAAGGTATTGTATGAGACACCTGCATATTTAGCGGCTTCTTTTAGTGAAAGCCATTCACCATGCACTCGGCTTTCATTTTTTTGATTATTTACTTTTAGCTCCTTAACTAAATGCTCTAGTTTTACTAAAATCTCATTGAAATATTCAATAAGACTCTCCTTATCTGTAGCGTTATTTAGTTTTTCGATTTTAATAGACATGATTATTTCACTCCGAACTGAGATATTTGGAGAAGAACTCCATGTATAAATAAGTAATCTCTTGAGAAATCTCTTAAATTGCATCATTCTCCAATGCTAATTTCTTTGTATCACTCGATATTTTTTAAAACACCCCATCACACACAAAAAAAACACACTTATTTTTTGGCTCACCTAAAAATACCCGGTGTAACTAATGTAAGTGTGATTATTTATCATATTCTAGGAAATATTTATGTATAAAATAGAAATTTAAACTCCTAATATCTTCCCATGTCCCTAAAAATGTGAAAAAATATAGTTGTAATGATATATATAATTATTTTGAAGAATAGGAGAAAATCAGTATGTCAAAGAAATTTTTAAGTACGTTGCCATTGCGATAGCTTTCGCAGCAGGGGTATCGAGTATTAATTACATCGCACCTACGCCAGTGGCGGAGGCACAACAGTCGGTAGCCAACTACACGTATTCAGCACAGGTAACACAGTTCCTCAAGGAACTAAATGCAGTACGTAAGGCATCTGGAGCACCTGAACTAAAAATCGACGCTCGTTTATCTGAGTCTAATGGCTAATCTAAATATTAGGAGGAAATTAAATGGCATTAAAAGATAAACCAGAAGTAAAATACGCTTTATGGCAAGCATATCAAAGACGCTGTGCTATTTGTTATAATGATTTATTTAATTACTCAGATTTAGAGATTGATCATATAATACCTAAATCTACTCAAAAGGATGAAAAAAAATTTGAAGAAGTTAAAAGAAGATATGAATTGCCATCAAATTTTAATATAGATGGTCTAGAGAATTTAAGACCAGCACATCATTTTTGTAATAATAAAAAAAGAAATAAGATACGTACTAAAGAAACTATGGAAGAGTTACTTGTAATAGCTCAAAGTAAAATTAGAGAAGTAAAAAAACATATAAGAAAATTTGAAGAAGAAGCAAAATATGTCCTAAGTATAGAAGCGATCAGAAAACAATTAATTGAAGGTGAAATTCCTACTATTGAAGAATATGTGGATCAAATTAATAATCATACTGCAAATTTTGGAGTAGAAGATTATAAAAGTGATTCAGCATTTAGTAGATTTTCGAAATATAGTTATAAAACAGTGATATTAGAAGGCTATCTTCCCAGACTAGGGGAAAATAGAGGCAGTTGTTTGTTTACATTTAACAGTTTCTATATTAGAGGGTCTAATATTAGTTTAGGACATAAAGAAATATTAAGTGAGCTGTATCCGGGGAATAATACACCCATTGAATTTGATATGCGCAGATATATTGTTGCTAAATTAGATAACAATAACTATGTTATTCAGCTGGGGAATTCAAGATTCAACTTAAGCCATGAAGAAGTGAAAGATCTTTGTATAGTAATTGATAAATTTATTATAGATTATATTGATGCACTTAAAGAATTAGAAGAGATTTTAGAGTGTGAAGAGTTTACTCCACATCATCAAAATGAATCGAAATATAACTTAATTAAAGTAAATATGAATCTCTGGTTAAAAATACTCGAATTTTCAAGAAAATATGATTATGAAGCAGGGGATTCAGATTGGCATATATTTGATTCGTCGGGAAATAATATGTTGAAGGTTTATATAAAAAATGAAAATGAAAAATACAATGAAGGATATAAATGTATTATACATAGTTTTATAGAAGATCCATATAGTTGGGCACCTTCTAATTATGTATGGTTATTGTGGTATGATGTTAGTTTTAAAAAAGATTACGGCTTAAGAGATTATTGGACAGTTAAACAAACGTATAATTGGTTGCTTGAAGATTTACTACCTAAAGTAATACAAGAGTGTATACTCTCGGAGCCCAAAAGTTTTTTTAAAAGAATAAAAGAACCTAGTAATCAAATAGATACTAGTAGTTATTTTTATAATGGGGAATTCAGATATTTCTCTCCAAATCACATTAATGACTCCTTGCAGCTTATTAAACTAGTTAATGAAATTCAGTTATTTTATTCAATAAATGAGTATGTTTGCATAAAAAAGAGTGCTTTAATAGACCTTTATAGAGCTATCATAATTAGTCTTAAAGCCTATAAAAGTCCAGATTATCATTATATCTGTTCAAAATTAAATATAGGTACATTTACTAATATTAAGATGGATATTGAGAATTTTTTGCAAAATAAAATTGATAGCTTAAACGACTTAGATTTGTTAAAAATATATTCATCTAATATAGATAATCTACTTAGAGTTTTATATTCAAATTTATGTGATATGCAAAATACCTTAAACTTTAAAGATATAAAAAATTATCTATTATTAATTGATTGGTATATTGAAGACTATAATGATAAAAAATTAGTAGAATGTTATAAATAACCCATGAATTACGACATTAAACTTCCAGTTATATACAAGGTATTTTATTTTACGAAATAATGGTTTTTTATGAAGAGGGTGCTAAAAATAGCACCTTTGTTTAATTTAGAGATAAAGTAAGCATTTCAACATGATATATTAAATAATCAATTAAGGAAGGTATTAAGATTTATATATTGTTAGATTTAAAAACATAATAAGAGAAGTAAAAACTTAGGAGTAATGAAGTAATCTAAAATATAATAATCGAGGGAATATGATTACACAAAACATTAACACAAATTAAACACCCCACAGTATGACTACTTTGGCAAATAACCTCTTGTTTTCTCTTTAATCTTTGATATCCTTG
>NZ_JBIWFC010000006.1:0-180296 GCF_044762845.1 Lysinibacillus sp. NPDC096382 | reverse complement strand
AGAGCAACTGAGCAACTGAGCAACTGAGCAACTGAGCAACTGAGCAACTGAGCAACTGAGCAACTGAGCAACTGAGCAACTGAGCAACTGAGCAACTGAGCAACCTAAAAAAGAATTCAGAGAAATAAATTAATGAACAGTTTATTATGCATTGTAAATATTAAAAGTAGACAACTCCAACATAATCCACAAATGAATCCCCATTCCCATTCCGATCTCATCATTTTCAGCTGTCATCCTTTCTTCTATTTATTCAATCACCCTTATCATGAATTTTACATCAAATTTAATTGATACATAATTTTTACTAGAGAGCAGTTATTCACTTTTTTTGAACTAAGGAATCAGGGGAGACACAAATTTTTAACGAGAGAGTCAGAAATATATTTTGAAACATGACCATTTTGAAGGTATCACTAATATTTCAATAGATATCTAAAAAAATATTAGCGTGTTGAAATTGAAATAGAGATATTTTCAAGAGGCTTCTTATTAAAAATGAAAATCATTTGATAAGGGGTAATATAATATGGAAAACACTGTAATTAAGGATAACAAAACATTTGTAGAGGGGTCATTCATTTCATTAACAGGGAAACGAGCAGTAGAGGTTTCAAAGTACTGGAAGGTTGAAATTTTGGAGGGCAGACATAAACAAGAATTAGTTTATGCTGTGAGATTAACAAGCACTTTAAATGGCGAATCCATTACATTTTCAAAGCCAGATATAGATGATGTTAGTCAGTCTAAGAAAATAGTAAGAAGACTAAGTGGTTTTGGCAAAATAAAATCTAGCTATATTAAGGAAATTTCCGAGAGCGTTAATGAAGCTCTATATGACCAGAAGGATAAAATAATAGTTGTACCTGATATTATGAGTATCTGGACAGAAAATATTCTTTTCGGAGTACCAACTGAAAAGTATTATGATATTATTTGCAAACATTATCGAGAAAATAAACATTTATTTCCTACAAAAAGCAGCAATGGATACCAACGCGATGTAAGTCATGGAGTCATCTTAGATGATAATGAAACCGAGAAAGGTAATATGCAAATAGCTATAAGAACAGGGATAGTTCAAAAATTATTTTCAATTACAGTAAGTCAAGAATACCATGAGGTTTTAAAAGCCTTGGTAATAATGGGGGTATTAGAGGGCGAAATTCGACAACGTGAAATTGAGTCGGAAAAAGTAATTGTGCAAAAAAAAGAGTCTCCTGATAAAGATATTTCAATAAATACTAAAACAACTTTTAAAACTAAGAGATCAGGTTTTGCTAAAAATAAAGTAGTAAACAATGAAAGCCTATCTGTAACTGTGTATATATTTAATATCGATACTGAGAAAGGAGAATAGGGTTATGCCATTTATAAAAATAATGCCTTATCCACTCAAATGTTTGGGTGGAAAGGCACAACTCATAGAGCAACTCGTGGCAATTATAGATGACTGTATTGAGCGTCATAATCTAGTAGGGGTAATAGATGCTTGCATGGGTGGGAACCGTATTTTCCTTACCCATCATCCTGAAAAAGAATTAGAGTTAAAGATAGCAAATGAAAAGGATATCGGCTTAGTTAAATTCTTCAGATGTTTGCAGGATTCATACCTTGCAGACCAATTGGTAGATGAAGTTTGGGGTATGTGGGATTTGTATGCAAATGAGACTTCTTTTACAGATGCTCGTAAAAGAAGGCGTGACCCTGGAATCCCAATGGTAGAGTCAGCAGCATTAACTTATATCATAACGGAGTTTAGTAGAGCAGCGGATAGACAAAATTTTAGTGAAGCAAATGCTAATAGAGGAATAGATCCAGAATCCCTAGATAAGCTTTTACACCTAGATGGCCTTTTAGAAGATGTTGAAATCAGACATGGTGACTGTTTCGATGTCATTCAAGAATATGCCCATAGAACGGATGTTTTACTGTTTGCTGACCCCCCTTACGTTAAAGTAGATGAGAAAACAGGTGAAGCAATAGAAACTCTGGGGTATGAAGATCCTTTTACCCTTCAAGACCATGAGAAATTATTGGATTATTTAATTACGACGAAGAATAAAGTCATTCTTTGCGGATACAAAAACCCAATTTATAAGAGAAGACTTGAAGATGATAAACAAAGTGGATTTAAAGACCACTTTGTTGGATTAGTGAATGTTTCTAGTTCATCAACTGGTAGAAAACAGGAAGAATTTATATGGTGCAACTTCGACTTTGATGAAGACTTATTACCAGAAAAGCCTTCAGATGATGACTACTAGAAGGTATATCCAATATTTTATAAGCATTTCTAATTAGGGGTATATGCTTGCCCCGTTTGTAAAAGGCTCTAGTTTTCTCGTTCAAATCGTTTTTAATGTATAGGTATATTTAACCCCTATAGTTTGTTTATGCCCGCTAAATAGGTGCTTAAAATCGGCTACAGGGGTATTTCTATTATTTGTTGTTTCTTGTTATTAAAAACGGGAGGAATTTTAATTGGGTAGTCTTACAGACGAACTATAATTTAGGGTAAAACTTAAAACTTGATTGATAATTTGATTAAGTCACCAGAGCAAGAGTTATATTGTTGTACCAGTTAAATATGTCGCTCATTATTATCAATGATTTCATAGTAAAAGTGTGATGATTATAAATGCGACTACAGTAACTAGTAACGCGGATGACTGGATTCTAAAAAAGGAGCAATTGACATGGTTAAGAAATCATCTAGTGAACTTTACTACAGTACAGAGAAAGAGGCGAGGAGAGGAAATAAAGTGAAGTTTAAAATTTATGATAGAGACACAGATAGCTATCACGACATAATTGTTATTATTGAGGATTATGAAATTGATAAACTTTGGGGTAAAAGAACACCAATTGTAGATATAGAAAGTACGGAAGTGGAAATAAAACCTTATTGGGATATAAAGCAACAAGTTGTTGCAGAATTAAGAAAAAATAAGGTGAAAATTTGCGGAGGAGTTTTCTACACAAAATATCAGAAGTATTCATTATTAATTGATTATAGATATGGACAGACTTATCATTTTAATAATCATATGTATAAGCATGAGATAAACGAACAAGATGGACAAGAGATTTCTTTACAGAAGTACGACTCTCTTGAGAGGATGTGCGTATATAGAAATGGTGTGTTCTATTCAGAAAAGAATAATTGGCTCATGAAAAGTAGTCAAGCATTTTCAAAGGGAGAATGTAGTGGTATTAAAATACACAGTGACTTTTATGGGGAAATTAAAATTAAAGACCACCAAATTATTGCTGCAATGTTTATAGGTCAAGAAGCAATTGAACTTACTATGGGTGAAAATGCAAAGTTTGAAATAAATCATAGAAATTTAAATAATAGCGATAACAGTTTTATGAACTTGGAAGTTATAACTGGTGATCAAAATAAGAAACATTCTAGGATTTTTAACAAACTTTTAGAGAGTAAGCTAGTAAAGAAACTAAAAGAAATAGGTGTAACAAATTATGAGATCAAAGGAAAAACCAATTTGTAGGAACTATATAAAAAGAAGGTGAAAATATAAGCGAGGTTAATCAAAACCTCGCTATTTTTTTTTTTCTATATATTGAAACTGAACAATCTAACCAAATAAAATCGCAGTTATATCCTCAAACCGGATATTGATAGTGATGTTCTGATATAACAGCAAATTTAAATTATCTTTTGTTAGTTGAGAGGAAGAAGGGTCAGTCGTTTCAGCAGATGCAGTAGGTGCTACGAGTGAAAATAGTAGCATGGCTGAGAGCATCGCATTTAGACTTTTACTCATGTGTGTAAGCCTCCTTATTTTGTTGTGAAAGAACAATGTTGAGCTTTTTACTCAACTAGTATAGTTAATTATCTCTCGTTATGTATCCAAATAAGTGGTTTTTGCCGTGTTCTTCGGAAATTAAATTATGTGCGAATGCAGTAAATACCCCTTAATTTTAAATTGAGATAACGCACCACAGAAAGTAGTGCGTTACAATGAATTAATATCCGTTTTAGTTAGGAATCAAGGTTCTGAGGTTTCGCTTTCTCTGGTTTGTTTTTGTACCAAATCCATATAGACCCAACTATACCCGTTACAAACAGAAGTACCGAGATTGCCTCAAGAACTTCGAAGGAAAGCATAAGAATACCTATCCCTGTCCAACCATCGTTTGTAATGATTAAAGCTATTTGCGATATAACTACACTTAATACAGGTGAAATAAGTACTATAGAGAATGCACCCCATAGCGATAGTTTGAAGTGCCATGAGCGATTACGACTAGTTGCATAAACTGTTAAGCAACAAAGTAATACAAATATGAATGGTAAAATTATAGCTACAACAATATAAGTAAATTGTGGACTCATTAGTTTAAACCTCCTTGTGTAAGGTTTCGAATATAATAAAAATCGATAGAACTTAACGTCCTATCGATTTCTTTTAAACAAAGGTATAGAAGATATAGCATTTGATTAGCGTACGTTAATGAAGTTTAACTGACTCACTTGTTTAATAGGTGCATATTTAATGTAGTCACCTTTTAGTACAGAGTCCTTATTAAATACTTTAAGGGACGACCCATTAGTGAACCACTGACCGTCTAACTCGATAATCAAATAGTCATGGTTTGCAGTAGGTGAATGTACTACAGCCGTGTTGTAGCCTAAAGCATCATAAATTGCCTGACTCGCGTAAGACTGTGATGTACAATCTATATCTCCCTTAATAAAGAAATCATAAGCACTCTCAGGTGGTCCCGCATCATTACTGCCTCCACCTGCAAAGTAACCTACATACGCTGTCGCTGCACCGAATTTAGCTAATGTGTCGAAAGAAACTCCAGATTTTATTGCATCTCCGTAACCAATCTCAAATGCATTAGCTGTAGTGTTTTCTTCACTTCTTGAAGCAGGATTTGTGCGGTCATGAATAACTGTAATTTCGCCATTCATTAGTTTCTCAAGTACCCCTAGTTCAAATGCATCATCTTGATGTTTAAGTTTCACATCAGAGTATGTCTTACCGTTTAGAGCTTTATTTATATGGTTCATTACTTGGTCATACTCAGCTTGGTTCTTTGTATTGTAAGTATGATTTTTGTACGATACCTTGATACCGTCTTGAGTGAATTGCTTAGTTGTATCAAGTTTACCGTACATGTCCGAGTAATCGTATTTTGTATGCTCAAAAGTAGGTGGTGCAGGGTTTTCAGATGAACCGTTAACTACTGGTGGTTGTGGAGTTTTAATACTACCACTACCTGACCCATCTTCAGTTTTATTTGCTAGTGTATCTTTGATTGAGCCTGCTTTGACAGCATCGTTGTAACGACCCATGAAGGCTACGATGTGCGCTCTAGAAAGCTTTGCGCTTGCGCCAAAGTTGTCTAGTGTTTGACCCTTGGATGGGTTTACCCCAGTCGTGATTCCGTTTGCGTACATGAAATCAACAGCTTGCTGTAGCGTTACTGTTTTTCCGTAGTGCATCGAAACCAACGCTTGCGCCATTTGACCTCGTGATACTTGCTGTTTTGCGAAACTCGCGTCTGACATAGAACCCTTTGTCATCATGCCGTGTTGGTTAGCGAAGAAGTATTCTACGTATGCAAAGTTTGAAGCTGTATCAGCTTTCATTGATGTCTTTGCATTTTCATAGTTGCCTCCGTCCTTGTAACGTAGCATAACGTTTAACATTTGATACTCAGTTAGGTTTCCTGAAGGGTCAATCCAGTTACCCACGCCTTTTGCAGGTTGTGTAGGATGCTTTTGGTTTTGATACCCCACAATCAGACCTTGGTCAACTGCCCACTTCATATCCTTTGCCCAGTAAGCCTTTGCGTCAAAGTCTTTATACTGACTTGCGGATAACTTTTGTGTTTGCTGTGGTTGTGCTTGCTGTGTTGTTGCTTTATCTTGCTTTAAGGCGTTTAAGTTAGGGTCAGCGTTGTTTCGTGGTGCGCCTGCTCCTGTTTCCCATTTATCACTTGAAAAGACCTCATACCCCTTTTCGAGAGATTCCTCGGTGGAGATGTATACTGCACCGTTATCCTCAGGTTCTGCGGTTGTCTCATTTAAGAGATCATTCGAAGCTGCCTTTGCTACCTTTCCATCCATTTGTAAAAATGAACCTACTACTAATGAACTCATCATTATCCCTTTTAGGCTAAAATTAATATATCTTCTATTATAATACATTTCTACACCTCCAATAATTTCATTTTATAGACTATTATTGGTAAAGTAAATGTGTATTTAAGTATTATATAGTAGAAAAATTTTAAGTCATGTAGGTATTTAATCTTGTACATTTGAGTTATAAAGATGAATATATTCCTTATATATAACTGTGATTTTGAAATAATGTCGTACCGTTTATAAAAAAGAAAGCTGGATTAAGGGAGATTGACAAAGTACCAACATTATGTCTTGACCAAGTACAATTTATGTTAGATTCAGACAACGCGGTGTAAGCTATATGTTTTTATATAAAAATTTGAAGGATAATTCTCTTTTGTGTTGAATTATAGGAAATAGGATCGAGGTGATGTTTATGTCATATAATCAAGTTGTTGGAAGTGAGGTTATTTTTCGACGGGTTATTCAATTAGCTGAAAATAGGGAATTCGAAGATAGAAATATAAATATAGAAAAAGTACCAGAAATGATTAACTTACTTGAACTTGAAAAATCGATGGAGTTGGATGCTCCATTACTTGAATATCTTAAATCATTGAGCTTTGATGAAATTAAGATGATTCAAGTAGTTATGCATTTAGGTAGAGGTAAGTATGAGGACCAACCAATAGGAGCCAAAGAAATATATGAAGATCAATTGGAACGTTTATTTGATGGAAAGGATTCAGAAACCAAAGAAATCAAGATTAACATTATTATAGAAAAGGTTCCGTTAGCAAGATTTTTAAGAACTGGGCTTAGTTTATTAGATGTTAAAATTGATGAAACAGAAAAGATTTAGAAATTCTAACGCTTTTCTTTTTAAAATCGAATCTAACTGTATCACGCAAGCACGTTGATTAATTAGTTTTCACCAAAAATATATATAAAAGAGAGATACCTATTGCGAGATATTAGATTGATTTCCTTGAGTAAGGACTACAAAAAATATCAAACTTTTTTATAAAAGTATGATTTAATTGAGTATAGAAAAGCGTGTTTTTGATTAATCTTTTTTCAAAACACGCTTTTTCTATTTGCTTTTATATCAAGGTTTTTAAAATAATCAAACTTTATTCCGAGGTTACAATAACGTGATTATTTATAATATCGCTGGGAATTTTATAAAAGAAAAGAACGAAGGATAAAAGAGGAAGAGGCTTTTATAAAAGCCATGTAATTTTTTATAAAAGGGACTGCCTTTTCTTTTGATTTTTTTAAAATAAATGTTTTTTGATTGTTTGCTAATTTATTTGCACTTGTTTGCAATATACGAGATGTAAACTAATTTATTGTAAACAGCTATTCACCCTATAATCATGCCATAAAAAATGCTTCTTCTATATTTCAGCTCATAATTCGTTACTTCCACGAATACATCCCCAGTTTATGATTTACCTACTGAGAAAATCAGCGGCCTTTTTTTATATTTAAACCAACGTACGCACTACTTTTATTTGTAGTAGTGATAGTTGATATTTTTAACAGTTTCCATCTAACCAAAATTACTAAATAGGGGAAACTTAATAAATTACTTATTAAAAATTACACTAATTTTCTACTAGTCATTATTTTGAAGGCTTTATCTCTTGAGGCTCTAGGGGATTCTGACACATAGAAATTTTAAAAAACAAACAGTATCAAAAGATTAAGTAGTTTTCCAACATTTTATTAAGTCTCCCAGAAGCATCTGCTAATCACAGAGAGGATGGAGCGAAATGGCTAAACTGATTTTCAGAAAGTTTATAGAAGCAAAAGAGCAAATAGAGGCATCACTGAGAAGAAAAGAAATATCTGGTGAAGACTTTTCATTAGAAACTAAACAATTATGCGCCCTAAAGCATATCTATGAATATATCAGAAATGATGAAACCTGGGCGGGGCAAAAGAGGTCTAGAATTAAAGCAATGATTTTCTTAAAAAATCATTGTGACTATGAAAAAACAAAAGAAGAGCTACATGCCAAAAGTAAAAACAGCATCGAAGTATCCATGAGCTACTTATCAAAAAAACTTGAGTCGAAAATTGGTGCAAATACGATTTACTTGATAAAGGAAGGGAAAGTGGATGAGGCTATCATTCAATTCGAAATAGGAACTGGGATGTTAAATCCGAAAGATTATGTCATCGAGGGACTGATTGATTTGTTACCTGCTCCAGTTCGTTCACACACTACATTATCGGCGTGTGAAAAGGAGCTAAAGCTCTTGCTAGTCTTTACACAAAACCACTTAACGGAGCTAGCTGCAAAATATAATCAGGAAAACTTGTCCTACCTAATGTATGTTCTTACATCACCGGATAGAGCGGTAGCTAATGATCGGAGAGTATTGTATCAATTATTAAAGGGAGAATTCAGTAGAGACACAGGCGGTGAATCTGTAGAATTAAAAGTCCAAATAGCAATGGCACTTGAAGAGTATGCAAATCGATAGGAGCCCTAGCTTTGTTTAGAAATTATCGTATCATACCCGAATAAGGAACAAAATGGACATGTTGTCAATGGTTAATGCTTCTTGTTAAGATAGGGGAAAACAGGAGCTAATCTAAAATGAATAACTATAATACGGGAAAATCAAGTATACCAGTTGAAAATTTATCAAATCAAAAGAGCAAGAAAAACAGAAGTGAGCCAACTGTTAAATCGACATCGGAAAGTAAAGAAGGGAAGACATACTATAAAATAACAACAGCCAATGCCCTATTATTTGCCGAGGGAAACAGGCTGATAGAAGAAATGAGCGAAGAAGAAAAAGCAAGATTAGGTAGTCAGTCAGATACTTTACATTTTATATGGTTACTTGGTTTTGCATCAAAACAAAAAACCCGAAAAATAGCGAATTATTATGGGGTCGAAGCTACAAAAATATCAACTCCGATAGGGGTGAAATTAAGAACGGATATTGATATTGAAATACCTTATTTGAAGGATGTGACTAAAAATAATAAGACGGGGATTGACCCAATAGAAGATTTTGACTATAGAATAGTGAAAGCAGGGGAAGAATTCAACCTGACTCTTTACGAGTTCATGTATTTAATCATTCGTGATGAATACAACGGCAGATTAAGTGTTAATGGGAAAGATTTTTATGCTTATCTCTCAGTAAAGGCTCATGCTTATGGAGAAGTTTATAAGTTGAAAGATAATGAAGAGAATGTTAAGAATTCAGGAATACAGTCGTCTAAAGATAAAAGAACCAATCTACTACCTACCCCTACTATTATTTTTGAAAAAGATAATGGTTCATCAAGAGAAAATATGGTTGACATTGATGTACGAAATGAAGAAGGAGAATGGTTTATTAAAGAAGAAGAATACAAACGGTTTGAGCCATTACTTAATAGAAGAAAGAAAAATAAAAGAAGTAAGATTGTAACGGTTAGTGAAGAGACTGAGTAATAATTCAAAAATCAAAACAAAGAAAGTAATGTTCTTGGATATCCTAATTAAATAGGAAAATATAGAGAGTTTCATTATTATCTTTGGGGAAGAAAGAAATTGAAATTAAAAAGGATTCATTTACAAATGTAAAACATATTTTAGAGAGTCAGAATAAATCTGTACTCTCTTTTTTTATTATTTTGGATACATCTATAGAGCTACGTTATAAATCAAAGCAAGATATAGGTTTGGTAAGCCATATCTTTCGCTTTTATAAAATAAATCAGAGTTAACATATTTGTTTAGAATGTGTATGGGTTTTGCATTTGTTAACCTTGAATGTTTATCCAAAGGAGTGGTCACAATGTTTGAAGTAAAATCGCATAGCTTTGTTGTCGATGGAATTAAATCTATAACGAAAGGGGTAATGTACTATTTTATAGAACAATCGTACATGGAGCATACATGGACATTGATAGCCTATAATATTCTTTCAAAATACATTGTAGATAACCAACTTAGCACCATAGTTCCTGAGCCAAGCAATATCTTTTTACATGAGAAGGTTCCAAATAGTATTAGGGTTCAATGTAACGTGTTCCCAAGCATAGGTATAGAACAGGGGGTTTTTGACGCTACCCATGAATTTGAACTCTACAGGGGAAATACCAAAATAGAAGAGGTCATGTTCCACACTGTTTATTTAAAGACAGATTTTACTAATGATGTACGTAACCTTATTATAAAGAACCTAATGCAAGGTATCATTGGTGATAAAAAGAAAACCATTTTGTTGGCAATTGTTACTCCAGATATGGACTGGCATATTGGAATAATTACAATGGAAGAAATACAACGAGTCTATAAATTTGCCGCTACTGGAATAGGTATTCAGGTTAATATTTATCAAAACCGTGAGGATGTATTAGATTTATTAAGGGAATTTTAATAGTAATTTATATATATAGATATGACTTATAGGGTAAGGAGTCCTAAAAGCTTCGGCTTATGGGGCTTCTTCTTTTTTTGATAATAAGGTCTAAAAATTTTTAAAAATAAACCTTTTCGCCCGTCTAAAAAAGAATTGTACTTTTTGCATTATTACGTTAACATACGAACACTTATAAGAAAGGGGTGCTAGTATGGGTTTGAATTTTTGCTATATGAGGGTTAGTACGACAGCTCAAAATCTAGATAGGCAAGAGGATGCTTTGATGAAATTTGCATCTTTCGATGAAAATGGTAAACCTTACTTATATTGTGATAAAGCTAGTGGAAAAGACATGCAGCGTGAGGGGTTTCAAGAAATGTTTCGTGCTATGAGACCTGGAGATACTTTATACGTAAAGTCGATTGATAGGATTGGTCGTAATAAGCATCAAATTAAACAGTATCTTGAAAAGTTAAGAAACAAACAAATTCGAATAAAGATAATTGATATTCCGACAACTATGCATGACTTTCCATCGGAACAAGATTGGGTTGCTGATATGATTAATAATATACTAATCGAGGTCTATACTTCTATCGCTGAACAAGAAAGAAATATAATCCTACAGCGCCAGCGTGAAGGAATTGATGCAGCAAAAGCAAAGGGTAGGCATTTAGGAAGACCTATAATTGAATATCCCCCTGATTGGAGCCATCTGTATAAACTTTGGGAAAAGGGCATTATTTCTTCAAAAGAATTCATGATTAAAGTCGATATGAAAAAATCAACATTCTATGCAAAGGTTAAAAAATACAGACAACAACAAAAAACATAGTAGTTTAAATACAGGATTAGAAAGGAGTATTGTATGGAAGAGAGTAAAACAGGTAGTGTATTACCATTAGAAAATTTAAGAGCTATACAATGTATGCGTAGATTATCACTCTCACGTAGCATCATTGATACTTACAAATATCAAAATAAGGTATTGAAAACATTCTATTATAACTTAAATCATATTGAGGAAACTGAGATGGATGCCCAAGATCGATTGATAGTTGACGAACTGGATAAGTACGGTAGAAAAGTATTTCATATCTTTCACTCCAGAGGGATGGTCGAGTATTCTCCGAATAAAAAGGATTGGATGATGAGGCGAGCGTATGTATTTATTAACAGAATAAGCAATGATCACAATATTAATTCAACTAGTCATAACGAAATAGGACAAGGGGTATTAGAAGCCTTTGTTATTTGTGATCCAATTGATACTGAAACAACAGAGATAATAGTAGACGGTGTTTTTTCGCCTATAAACTTATCAAAGATTAAAAATTTAAATGGAGAAGAAAAGGTATTTTGGCATATTGGAGAGATCTTTGATCAGAACAGTTAGGCGGATACTTTTTAGCTCATTCATTATCAAGTTAATTAACTTGATAATGAATGAGCTAGTTTTAAAAGCTTAAACGCAGAAATAGTAAATAAAAATTTACTATTTCTGCGTTTTTTATAGATAATAAATATACTGGTTTCTAGCAGTTATAGTTTAGTTTTTGTTACAATTATTTTGATAAGACTTCTAATTCCTTTATTCTATTTTGTACTAAACTTTCGAATATATCATTAAACTCTGTGCCATAAACTTTTTGGAAAGATAATATTTTATTTACATTATTAAACTGTTTTAATAAGTTACTTAGGACAACTCGAGTTAAGGTGTTTTTAAAGTCATTCCACTTCTCATCAAGAATTATCTTATCTCTTGCTGCATTTAAGTTTAAATTCCTCTCATTACTTAAATTAATAATAAAATTAACTGGGAAAGGTAGTTTTATTTTACCTTTCTCGTTATTCTTCCAAAAATCCGGACTTTCAAATATCTCATCATCGACTAAAATTCCTTTTAAATAAATCTTTCCATTTGTTGTGATATGTGTTGACCACCCGGTATTAGGGGCACCATCAATATCTATAGATTCTGATTCTTTTTGTATCATATTTGTATTTATTCGCAAAGTTTCACTTAATTCTATTTCCTCAAAATAATTAGTATTAATAATAATGTTAGTTAAAAACGTATCATCTTCTGCAAGTAAAGCAACTCTTACCTTGCCAAAAATCCCCTCTTCACATATATCAAGATCATAATATTTTATATACTGTGATTTCATTTTCCATTGGTGATCGTGATACAGTTCTATTTTATTGGTTTCAATACGCTCGTTATCAATAAATATTTCTATATCGTTTGAAAAATTTATTAGGTCCTCTACATATTTTTTTAGTGAGTTTTTATCTAGAGGTAAATTATGCTCTTCTTTTAATTTCAGTGTTATTTTAGTACCAACGATATTGTTAATTCCCTTGTTAAAGTAGAAAAGGCCTGATAAACCGTCGATAGTTAGATCTAATGGCTGTGAAGTCTTATATCTATCAATAATTTTAGTAGTTTGGACATCTACTTGATCTGCTATCATAAAAACAGATAAAAATCCGATACCAAAATTGGAAATAGGACTATAATTACTTTTAATATTAGTTTGTAGTTTCATAAATTCTTCTGATTTATAATAAGATTTACCTACATTTGAAAAGTAGTTCAAAATAATGTTCTCATCCATACCAATTCCGTTGTCTGTGATTTCTAAATAATATTCATTATGGCTATCTTCTAATAAATTAATGTTAATAACAGCCTTATATCCGGTCTCTCCCCAGTTCTTACTACAAATACTTCTCACTCTACAAGCATCTATTGCATTTTGAAGTATTTCCCTCAAAGCTACAGAACTATTTCCGTATAAACTAGTTCCCATTAATAACTTTATTATTTCTTGTTGATCCAAATTAAAACTCAAGTCTTTATAAGTATAAATTGGGTGACCATCGTAATCGACTTTTGCTCTAACCTCCGAAGTATTAACTTCATACGGTAAAGGCATATTATAAATATCTTTTAAATTTTCTCTCTGTCTATCGTACATACCATTTAGTGCTATTTTGCAATTATATAGCTCTTCTTCTATATAATTGCAAAATTCTTTTATTGTTTTCTCAATTGCAGGATGTTCACATTCTGCTGCGAACATTATTCGTTCACCGCTAATAGACCAAGATTGAATAGAGCGATGTTTTGACCATTCTTGTACACTAATTGGATTTTGAATATCCAAGTGATTGTATAACACATCAGGGGTTCTTTCAGCGTCAAAATCTAAAATATCTGCTAAGCGTAATACTATAGATAAAAATAAAGAATTTAAATATTCATCAGGTGCAACGGGAATTGAAGTATTGATTAAAGGATTATTAATTTCTAATATATTTTCGTTATGACTTTCACATATTTTAGATAGAAATCTTCCAAAGCTAAAATTTTTATACTTTAAACATTTTGCCCATACTTCGTTATTTTCTATATCCTGAATTATTTCTTTAATTTTTATAGAATGGTTAACCCGTATGTATTCCGTAATTCTATGACTTTCTAAAATTCTAGCTAATCCCAAATCTCCGGATTTATAAGCACGTTCAATTCGTTGCTTTAAAGATAAGTTAGATTCGCAATAGATATAAAAATTTTCTAACAGTATCTCTTCTTCATCACTTAACTTTTCATCTTTAGCTAGTAATCCTTTATATATTTTGATTTCTTTTTCTTTGGGAGCCATTCCTAAATCGTGAAAAAATGCACTTAATATTAATAAAGCTAGCTCTAAAGGTTGTAAGTTATTTAGTGTTGTTTCTGGGATTATTTTCTCCATTAAACTTAATATTCTATGTAGATGAGTTTCATCATGCAATGTGTACTCATCCATATAACGAATTACAGTTTTTGTTCTACCTTCTGCATATTCTACACCACTTTCAACTATGGAAAGCAATGATCTTACTTCGGGTTCATGGTGTGAATGTTCTAATAGTTTATTATAAATTTTAGAATAAGTAATAGATATCAAAATACTTACCTCCATGCAAATAATAATATTGGAAAATAATTACGTTTAATTAAAACACTCTTTTTTCTATTAATTTAGATACTTCTTTGTTTCCTTCTTTGTTTATAATACAGTTCAAAAATATTTCATTCAATTTGTTAGACAAGCTTCTTCAACTAGTTATGGTGAAATAGAACAAGGGATATTAGATGCCTTTGTTATTTGTGAACCCATTAATACAGAAGCATCTTAAGTATTAGCAGACGGTGTTTTTTCATCTAGTTTATCATAGATTAAAAATTTGGTTGGCGCAAAAAAAGTCATTTGGTCTTTTGAAGAGATATAAATGCGATTTTAAATGTTTAAAAGCGCTTAATAGAAGCAACTTCGCATTATAATTCCCTTCTAGAGGGAAGATTTTTATGACCGTATTCCGTATCAATTTAATTTGAGCAGAACATAGATTTACCTTATGAAGAAAAACAGCTACCATCAACTAGAAATAGTCGATGGCAGCTGTTTTTTTTCTATGATATTACATCTAAACCATCTACGACTATGAGTAGGAAGAGACCCTTGTTCCTAAAGTGTTTAGAATGTTGATATAATAGCGTTTATAAGGTGTATTTTGTTCGGAAGATACGTCATCTGAAACAAATTTATTTCAAAAAGAGAGCCTTTTTTGTTACTAATTATAGAGCTACCAGATGATTTTAAGTTGAATCAGCAAATTCAAGGGAGAAAACCAAAATACATTTAGATGTGTATATGGTGATTAACAAGATGGTAATGAATTTATGCGTGATGAAATGCAGATATAGAGGGGGAATTCCGCATTATAGTGAGGTGTGAAAATGGATGTAGGTAGCTTAATCACACATATGAATGGTAATGACGATTCGTGACGAAAATATAGTCGATATAAATCGATAATCTTTGTAAATAGATGATATAATTTATCATTATATGGATTGAGGGGTAAGAAAATGGCTGAACAATTAAATAAGAATGATTATATAAATCATCCTGATAAAATAGGTATGCTAAATTACTATTCTTTGGGAGAAACGACTGTGAAACAATTACAAAAAAATGTGATTATTTCATCTAAGACAAAAAAATTTCTATCAAAAAGGCCAGATGCATTAGTAACAGATGACCATAAAAATGTTTTGGTATTTATTGAAAATAAGGATATCGGTGCTCTAGATACTGAAGAAAGTATTCAAAAGGCGATAGATCAAGAGCTTGAAGTTGCTAAGGCTTTGAAGGCGCCTATTTATGTAGTTACTGATACAAAAAAATCTTATTGGTTAAATACGTTGACTGGAGAACGAATCTTAAATGAAAATGGGGAAGAATTACGTACAGTATTTAAACCTAATGAAAATAAAAAACAATTAGAGAAACTTATAAAAAAAATTGTGAGTTCAATTGACAAGCAAAATAATCAAATAAAAGAGATTGTTTATCTTGACCCAAGCGATTTAGCTACAGCAGTACATCAAAAAATTTGGATTGCTAAAAATTCTTCTCCGGAAACGTGTCTATATACTTTTGTAGAAATCTTTATTTTTAAGTATTTAAGTGATCTAGGTGTTTTAAATGGGGATTATTCATTTGATGCATTATGTAGAAAATATGAAGATGAAGATAATAGTGATGAATATGTTTTAGACTTTTATTTAGGTGCTACAGGTCCAAGAGAAAAAATAAAGAGTTTATTCCCAGCTGGTGAAGATGGAACAACAGTCGTTAATGGTGATATTTTCCATGTTGTTAGAGATAGAGATGGTGAATATGTGAAGAATGGTGACGGTGCAACTTTTAAAAACATTATTGAAGAATTTAAAAAATATGAAGAAAAGTTTGGCAAATTTTTAAATGTAGATAAGGACTTTAAATCAAAGTTGTTTGAATCATTTTTAAAGAATGAGAAAGATAAACAGAAAATGGGGCAATTCTTTACGCCGCTAAAAGTAGTAGAGCAAATGAACCGCATGATTGAAATAAAGGAGGGCATGAAGATATGTGATCCTGCTTGTGGTGTAGGTAAATTCTTATTAGAAGCAATTGAACCAGAAATAGAAAATTTGTATAAATTCAAAGTAACGAGAGAAAATGGTAGAGATATAGTAAGTTTAGATAGTAAAGTCGAAATCTATGGTTTTGATAAATATTCTGAAGATAACTCTGATAGAACTATTATATTAGCTAAAGCTAATATGCTTATTTATTTTTCTAAATTAATTACTGAAAATCCAAGTCCGACATATACTCGAACATTAGCTAATGAACTATTTAATAAATCCTTTATTATGAAAAAAAGTAATTTAGGATCATTAGAAGATTTAGAAGAAGACAAATATGATGTAATACTTACAAACCCACCTTATGTTGTAAATGGTAGTGCAGATATAAAGAATGCAGCTAAAGATACTAAGCAATATACATGGAATGGTTTAGGGCTAGAAGCTTTATTTATGGAGTGGATTGGAAAATCACTTAGAGAAAATGGCACAGCTTTAATTGTAGTTCCAGATGGAATCTTTTCAAATTTAACAAATAAAACATTGAGAACAGCTATTTTAAAAATGTGTAAAATTGAAGCAATTATAAGTTTACCTATAAATACTTTCTTTGGTACTCCAAAGAAAACATATATTTTAGCATTAAAGAAAAAGGTTACTGATGAACTAGGAGATACAAAAAAACAAGAGACACCTGTTTTTACTTATATTTGTAATTCTATTGGTGAAACTTTAGATATATATAGATTTGATACAGATGAAAATGATTTAGAACAGGCTGTAAATCAATATAAACTTTATCAAGCTACGAATGAGAAAGATAAGTTTAAAGCAATTTTATATGATGAAAATGAGGTTCCTTTTTATGATAAAAAAATGAAGTTAGTTCCAATAGAATATTTTTACACAAATGTAGGGAAAGATTGGATAGTTGATAACCTATGGAGTGATGAAGAAAAAATTGAATTAGGTTTTAAAAAACAATCTAATGTGTTGAGTGTAGACGATCTTCAATCTTTAATCGATGTTATTGTAGAGGATATGAGCACTTATAAGGAGGATTTGAAGTGTCTGATGTAGTTTATAACGAGGTTGAACTTGATGAAATAATTGATTTCTCCCAAAGTAAAACTAATGGCAGTTTTTTTACTAAAACACTAATTAATAATTTTAAAGGTTTGATTCCTGTTTATGGTGCTTCTAAAGATGAAAATGAAGTAGGTTATGGATATGTAGTTGATAACCTAGAAATTCAGGATAAAAGAGGGAAAAAGGTTAAAGTAAAGTATTTTGAAGACTGTCTAACATGGAATATAGATGGTTCAGCCGCTATCTTTTATAGAGAAGGGAAATTTAGCCTTTCAGAAAAGGTTATTCCATTGATACCATTCGATGGAGTAAGAGAGTCGGTTGATTTAGATTATATAAAAATTTGTATTGAGAACTCTAAAGAAATGAATAATTTTAGTTTTTCTAACAAGGCTGGTAAAAGTAAGCTTAAAGAAATAAAAATACGTATACCTGTTAATGAGCTAGGTTATGACCTTAAGTTACAAAAAGAATTTGTTAAAAAGTATAAAGCTTTAATGGGTACCCAAAGTAAATTAGAGGGTTATAAAACGACTCTTGAAAATGCCTTGGTTGAAGCAGATTTTACAAATGAATATAAACATATCGAACTTAAAATCAATCAGTTATTTACTCCTATGAGTGGTGGTATGCAATACACAAAAACATTCTGTAATAAAAACAAAGGAGAATATCCTATTTACTCTGGGAACACTAAATCAGAATTTGCGAGTATAAATAATTATGATTATGATGGGAAATACTTAACATGGTCAATTGATGGTTTGGCAGGATATATTAAGGTTCTTGATGGGAAGTTTTCAATCACAAACCATAGAGGGATTTTAATTCCAAAAGAAGAAGTTGATTTTACATTGTTAGACATAGAATATCTTAAATATATAATAGAACCCATATTTAGAAAACACATTAAAGGTCGTATGGGGCATGATGGACAAAATGAATACACAAGTCTAAAGCTGAATGCAGTAAATAAAATAGAGCAGAAAATATTGGTTCCTGTAAATGATAATGGAGATTTTGATTTAGAAGCACAGCGAGAAATTGCAGAGAAGTTTAAAAAAATTAATAAAGTGAAAAACGGAGTGTGTGAAAAGATAGGTTCAATACTAGAGAAAAAGATAGCTATATTCGAATGAATTTAATCCCGAATATTTCGGATACGACTCTCTTTTTATACCAAATTTAATTTCATATATCCGTTATCGAAGTTGAATAGTGTTGTAAAATACCCTTTCATCTGCGACAATTGAGTGGGAATAAGATGACATACCTTATGACTCGTAAGAGGGTTGTCTGAGTGAGTAATTACTTGCTCACCTGCAATTGCGTTTCAAAACAGGACTTTCCTTTATTCATGTTTTTCATGATATAAGGGAGGTCTTTTTTTTATGGTTAGAATCATTGATTTGATTGATGATTTCAAAATGAATCAAGTAATCATTGGTCGTGCAACAGAAATTGAATCGGTAAAAGTCAATTATATTAAGAAATACATTCAGTACCGACAACATCTAGTTGAAACAACGCTTCAAGCATAAGGAGAGCTATGTGGTAGAAAGAGACAAACTCTATGGATGCTAAATTATAAGATTTATTTCTAAATTTGTTCTATAATGGGGTATTATGGTTGTTACAGGAGGATATGGTTTATGGTAAACGTTGCTACTGATTCAAGAGAAACTATCAGAAATGAAAAAAAGGTTTTAAAAGTTGGGTTAATCATGCCTATCTCTAATACAGAGGGGTTCCCATTAGGGCATTGGGCTGATGTTAGAAAAATAGTTGAAGAAGCACTTGAAGAAATTATAGAGTTTAAAGTTGATGTAAGTATGGTGAGTGAATCAGAAGATACAACCTTGATTCAAAAAACTATTATCCAAAGAATTTATGAAGATGATATTGTTGTTGTTGATGTAAGTTCTAAAAATCCTAATGTAATGTTTGAATTAGGAGTTAGATTGGCTTTTGATAGACCATTTATACTACTTAAAGATGATTTGACTGATTATATTTTTGATATATCATCAATACACCATATTAACTACCGCAGGGATTTAAGATACAAGGATATTGTAGATGTTAAGAACCAGATTAAATCTAAGTTAGTTGCTACATATAAAAAATCTTTATCTGAAGAAAGTATGTATCTAAAAGATTTCGGGACTTTTAAGGTGGCAAATTTACAAAGTACCGAAATACCTATGATGGATTACCTTCAAAAAATGTTTAGTGATGTTAAGAGAGAAATTAGAGAAGTAAAGCCTAATAAGGTTGAATCGAAATTAACGTATCAATTTAATGAGGAGAATAGGAGTAAAAGGGAAAAGATGTTAAAGGATAGAATTAATTTGATAGTTAATGAATACATTTTGAATAATGATGTAGGGGATGGTTCGGTGTTATTTAGTGAAGAACATGAAATTAGAGAATTGATTTATAGAGATAATATAGTTAAGAGAATAACTAAAGATGAGAATGAATTATATTTAGTATTAAGCAATGTTTTAAATGACCTCGGTTATTTACCATTTTAATATATTGCTATGAAGGATTGATAATGAAATAGAAAAACGATTTAGTGTATTGAATAAGTAGAAGCAAAATAGTTTAGACATATTGTATCCTATTGTTGATGGTCAGGCTATCTGAGTTGAGGAACTTAGACGCAGAGAAACTACAGGGGTGGTTAAATAGCTATAATACAAGACCGAATAAAGAAATTCATAGGCTAGATGTTTTATATTTGGGTAAGGACTTATTTAATATAAGGGGATATTTGGAAAAATGACAATTAAGATTAAATTTTTTGATAAAAGAATTATAGAACAATTTCTAAAAATTGTTGGTGGAGTTAGTGCTGCTCTGTCTTTAGTATTAATTTTTTGTGAGTTACCTGATAATTGGAAAATAAAAGCTGGGGTTATTTTTATTATCATTCTGTGTTTAATATACATTGGAGTTTGGATTTATGCTAATAGATTAGCTGAAACTAATTTAAGTATTGGAGGAACTACTGTTCATATAAAAAAAGGTGATATTTTTAGCCAAGAGGGGCTAAAAGTTATACCTTTTAACGAATATTTCGACACTATCGTTGATGATAAAATTATTGCAAAAACCTCTCTTAATGGAAAATACATTCTGAATATCTTTACAGATGCCAATGAGTTATCTAAAAGAATAAAAGAAGATGACGAATTAAACGTTTCTGAAAATATACTATGCGAAAATGTTCCTAGAAAAGGTGGAACAACAAAGTATAAATTAGGAAGCTCGATCGTAATAGATGACTATGTATTGACTGCATTTTCTAAATTTAATGATAAAAATGAAGCTGAGTTAACGATGACGGAATATATAAATTTTCTTCTACAATTTTGGAATGAGATTAATAGAGTTTATGCACAAAAAAGCGTAACTGTACCAGTATTTGGGTCCGGAATAACAAGGTTTAAAGGTGGATTTAATAATATTGAAATTGGTGAATTACTGAAAATAATGCTTTGGACATTTAGGATTAGTGAGACTAGGTTTAAATATCCAGCAAAATTAACTATAGTCATCTATGAAGGTTTATTTGATCAAATTAATTTATTTAGCTTACAGGAGGATGTAGACTAATGGCATATAGAAATGGGACATATGTAGCGTTTGACGGACAAGGTACAACAGATCCAACAAAAAGTGATATGAAATATTATGGACTGCTTCAAACAAAGTAAAAGCAATACTTTGACTTTTAGTGACAGTCACAAGAAAACATATCAAGTGCAAGATACAAGTTCGATGGTAACTTTGCAAAATAGATTACTTGAACGAATGAAAAATTCGAAAAATATGCTTCTGATAATTTCAAAAGATACGGCTTGGGATAGGGGGTTACTTAATTTTGAAATTGAGAAAGCTGTTGATGTATACGACTTACCAATAATTATTGCTTATACTGGATATAATGCTATAACCGCGCCAAGCCAGTTAAGCAATTTGTGGCCAAAAGCTTTAACTTCTAGGATAAGTGATGGATCGGCTAAATGTATACACATTCCTTTTAAAGAAAAAGCTATAATGACAGCTATATCACAATTTAGTATCCATAGTACAGGGGATAATATTCTGGCTAGTTCATATACTACATATACAGCAGAGACATACAGAAAATGGGGTTATATGTGATATTTCCGAAATTATTAACCGTATAAAAATGTTCCACGATGGTAAGTAGTGCAAGAGGAAAAATTTTATATTTATTTTTGTTTTATTAGATAAATGTTCTGTTAAAAAATTATTTTGTATTGATACATTCCTAATTAAATTATATTAAATATTAAAAATGCCCCCACAACATATAATTTTTAATTAAACGTAGTCAAATACGTAGTCAAATACGTAGTCAAATATTTCCGTTAGTAGCTATAAACCCTTAAGAACACTGATATTATAGTGTTTTATGAGACGGTAGGTTCGACTCCCGCCGTCTCCATACATTAGAAAAAAATAGTTTCAAAAAGTGCCAAGTTTCTTGAGATATCAAGGGTTTGGCACCTTTTTTGTTACCTAAATGAATTTAGTATTATTCAATCTCGAAATTTATAGGGCTGTAAAATTTCATGACATAGACTAGCTCGCACAAGCCCCTCTCTATCGGTGGGGGGTAAGATATAAAGAGTATTGATCCTACAGTTATAATATATAATTTAACTGGGGGAAAATCTTCAAGACCTTTAATCAGTCCTCTAATGCTTCTGTCTGTATTTAAGTAATGTCCCTCAAAAAGATGTACCAGTAAGAAATGGCTACGTACGAAAAGATCCACCAGTTGGTATACCCCAATCAATTTACTCAATAGCCATCGCAGGTACGGTTGTGTGACTCGTTTTCTTTCCCCACAACAAACAAAACATATGGTACGCTACTATCAACCTGGGCACAAAGTAGAGGAGGTTTTCAAGATGCATGAGGCATTTATCCAAGCGTATTTTTTGAAAAAAGATGAAACGATTGAAAGGGTAGAACAACAAGAGCAACTATTTGTTGCGACTATTGTCAAAAAGACGGCGCGTACATTTCGTAAAGTCGCTTATTTAAAGTTTACGATGAATACAGAATTCACTTCACCGCTTCCTAAAAAATTAGCATCCTATAAATTTACACCAAATGCAAAACGAACGTTACATGAAACGAATGACACGATTCAGCAGTGGCTACAACAGGGCTGGATTGTGCGCGAAATTCGTTATCACACAGACGGAATTAGCGTTAAGGAAGATTATTACCGCATTGGCCCGGCTTACATAGAAGCTCAACAAAAATCCGAGCAACAACAGTTCGCAAAACAACAGCAACAGATGCAGGCGTTAAAACAAAAAGCCGAGAAACTAGCGTTACCGGAGTTATTCCAACAGGCGATCGAATGGAATATGCTACCTGAACAGTGGACGCTGAAAAAGCGCATGAAATACATTGAGTTTTGTTTAGCGTTTTATGCGTTATCCTTGCAAAAAGAGCTATTTGATTTTAAAGAAATCGGCGCGGCCTTACACGATACGATTGGGGGTTCAAAGGTATTTGACCAAGAGCGCGAGGTTTTTTTAGCGCAGCTAGAGCACAGTGGTATTGACCCGATGCTTTACGGGCTAGTGAGCATCGGAAAAATTGTGCCAATTTATTTTACTGGTGATGTGCAAAATAACGTTGCAACGTATGCGATTGGCGCGGTGCATGCGACGACGGATAATGCGGTCTTAACATCACCTTTTACAACGACAAATACAACATTATGGCTTGTTGAAAACCGCGCTATTTTAACGCGTTTAGCTGTAGAGACGGAATTTTTACGGCAAACGAATTCTTGCATCGTTTGTTTAGACGGACAAATTCGTTCTGCACATAAACAATTTATTGAGCAATTACTGCAATCAGCTATTAAACAAACGATTATTTGGACAGATACCGATAGCGCGGGCATCACGATTGCCAAGTATGCTGCAGCATTAGTTAAGGGAACTGTAAAAATTGTTGGGCGGGATTATGAATTGTATCATTCGATTGAAAGCTTTACAGCCCAGGTGCAAGAGGCGCATGAACAGGAGCAGCAGTTAGGAGGGGTTGAACAGTGGATAAAATGGATGTAAAAGCACCGATTTCGATTTTTACAAGCGATTATCAAACCGCAGAATTTATGAAATCAATGCGGGATTTAGCATCGTTAGCAGGTGTGTTAAAAGAATTAAGTACCGAAAAAATGTACGATTCCCCAATCGAAATTATTCGTTTTTTAAATGTCATTCAGTTAATTAACGAAGCATCTCTCGGCATTAAAGATCCCATCGATAACGAGGAAATACTATACTATCGATATCAGTCTACGTATTCACTAGACAAAGAACCGCCAACATTAGCGCAAATTACAAGAATGCTCACGATTTTAGAGCGCAATAATTGGATCATAAAACAGAGTCGTCAAATTAAAATGCGTGACCGTGGGAAAAATTTAATGGATGGGTTGATTCGCATGGGTAACGATGCGCTTGCCTATTATTTGCAAGATGATATTGGACGCTCTCTATTTCAAGCAAGACGAGATGCTGAAATAAGCGCTGCCTACGACGATCAAGGAATTTCCGGAGGCAATAAAATCGCATCGATGATTTACAACGTTGAAGAGGCGATTAAGCAATTAGAGGAACGCCAGCTTGAACTTCTTGCTGATCGCAATGCCTTACCGCAGCTGGAAAAGATTAATCAACTAATGCTTGAGCTTGAAACAAAATTAAATGAACGTTTACAACAGTTTGGTACCGTCGAAGAAAGTACGAAAATGAGCGATTTAATGCGTCGTGGAACGGCTGCCATTTCAAAAGGGACCTCTCTTAGCTTGAGCTTACTGACAAAATATATTCGCTTTGTCAATATGCAGCTCACACCTACTGCTGACACCATTTCACCAGAAAAGGTGCGCCAGTTTATTTTGGCGATGCATTCACCTGAAGCTAATACGAATATCCCAACAGCTCATGATATTTTAAGTTTTATGGAACAAAATCAATATGAACAAGAAGCGATGGATGGGCTGTGGGTCCCTGTGAAATTTGCTGCACCGATTGGCCCGCAAGATATTACAGATGCTATATATTATTTACAAACGTATGAACCGAAGCTAGAAAAGCCGATGTCTCATCAACTTGAGGATGAATATGAAGAGATCGAAATGGATGTTCGTCCTATAAAAGAAGCATTGCAGGATGCTTCATGGAAAATGACACAATCTCTGATTGATACCGAACGAATTGAAAATTATTTAACCGAGCATGGTGAAACGGAAATGGAAGAGCTCATTGTGGAATCGAGTTCAAACAAATGGCATGATGCGATTCTTTCATTATTAGCTGTATCGGCACTTACGAGTAACAATAAGGTAGAACAACAGCCTATCGAGCAAGCGAAGGACTATGAAAAACAATGGGAGTGGATAGACGATGATGACAAACGATTTACCGTTCGACAATACCCTTATGATGATGAATAGCTTAAAGGGCTATTTGACGACCGAAGAGGAATTAGCGTTTATGCAGTTATTATTTTCTTCATCTGCATCGATTAAAGGGGCAAATTACGGCTTAGCAAAGAAGGATTTAGCAAAGATGCTAGGCATTAATAATGGAGATGATGAAGCTTTGCATTCATTTATCAATCGTTTAAATGCAGCGTTAAGTCGCTATTTCCGTGTCATTTACGATGCACGTCGAGACCGCGTCATTGTCATGATGCATGTAACCGCAAAACATGCGAAATCAACATTAAGCAGTGAAGCGCTCGCAATTATGCTGTATTTGTTTTATCACCAAGAAGTACTCGGGCATGAATTTACGCTCTTGCATCAAATCCTGGTTGATTTTGGACATGAATCATTGAACGCCAACCGCAAATTGAAAAATAATATTGACCAACTGAAAAAAATTGGTGCGGTTACAGACTACGAATCCGTTTCTGAAGAGGCATTTATGTTAACAGCCATAGGAGTACATATGTTTTCGGAGTCATTTTTACGACGAACAACGGAATTTGCTCAGGAAACACAGCTTAGTAAAGAAGAAGTAATGAAGTTTTTCAATCGTTATAACTTACATATTGAGGAGGAAAACGAATGATTCCGTATCAATTAAAAATTCAAGGCGTTCGCGACTACTCACCTCGCAGCATTTATTTTGGGGAACCAGACGAGCATATTTTAATTACTGGTCCAAATGGTGTAGGAAAATCGACATTAACATTTTGCCTTGGTGCCGTGCTACATTCATCAAAGGTAGAACTAGAGGGACTTCGTTCAACAAATTTAAAAGTAAATGACCCTTGGTATGCACGTATTACACTCGTATTTTTAAATGATGGCCGGACGAAAATTGATGGTCCAAAATTCATTGCCTTTCAGCTAACGGTCAATCAAGATACGAAAAATAGCCCGATTCAGCGCGAGTACGAGGTGTTAAATGGGCCAGACGAAGCGAACTTAACATCTCATGCCCGCTATACATCTGGTGGAATAGCGGGACGTACATTCAAGGCGTATCGTGAAGATTTGCGCGTGCGCTATAAAATTGAACCAGATGTTTTTTATTTAATTTGGTATCAGCAAGAAGTCAATCAATTTGCGGCGATGTACCCGGAAGAGCGTTTTCGCAAATTTAGTGACATGTTCGAGATTTCTGATATGCAAAAGGAATGGGAAGCTTCATTAGAAAAAATTAAAGAAGTTCGTATGGAAATTGAATATTTAAAGGGTATTCAAAAAGGTGCAGAGCTAAGCGTGAATGCGGCTCAAACCGAGCTCAATAAATATTTAGATAACAAAAAACGTATTTTCACATCTGGCCAGAAATATTATACGTTGCTCCATCAAATGATCGCGTATTATAGTACTTCGATTGAAAAGACGTCCGAGCAAAAAGCTAATGATCAAGTGGAAAAGGAAAAACTAGTCGTTTCGAGGCAACAATTAAAGCATAACATTAGTGAACTAGAGCAACAAAGAACACAATTGTCAGGGGATGTTGGGGCATTATCACAGCAATTAACCCAAATAGCAGGTCAGCTACAACAACAGCAAAATGAAGATACACAACAACAAAAATCGCAGGAGCAGTTAGAACAGCAGCTTGAAGCTATCGATAAAAAGAGAAAGCATTTACGCTTTGATGCCGAAACGGTACAACGTAAGCTAGAAGAAACAAAAAATCAATTAGCGATGATTACAAATCAATTAAGTGAGCTCAGTAATCAACAAATGCAACTGCGCAAGCAAGAACGCGAGCTCAATCAAGAAAAAAGCTTTTTACAAATGACTACATCGCACCTAAAAGATGAAATCACAAAGGCAGAAAAGCACAAGGCAATCTATGTAAGCAGTGTGCAGATCGAGCAAAAAATTAATACCTTAGCACTACAAAATGAACGGGAATTTGAACAGATACAGCGTCTTAAGATAGAACTAAAAATGATGGAACAAAACGTTAAACAGTATGAGCAAAAAAAGGTAGTATCCAAACGCCAGCAGCAAGGACTACTGCATTTAAAGCAGCAACAACTAGAAGCGTACCCGTTACGTGAGTTAATAGAGCTCATGCCATCTGCTCCATTGCAGTTAGAAAAGCAACTTGATGGGATTAAATATACCATTTTTTATGTTGGGAAAAACTATAAGCCGGTCAATGATTTATATTACGTATCACTTCAGCAACTTGTGCCGACAGAAAGTATCTCGAAGCTACCAGAGTACGGCTTACAAATTCGTAGTGATTTAACTGAACAGCAGAGGAATTATGCCAATAAAGCACTTTGGTGGGTGAAACAATTTTTCTTAGAGAGTCCGAAAATCGAGCAAGGCTTGTTATATGATACGCGCGGTATTCGTGGTGCACAGGAAGCGGCGCAATATATTTTAAGTGATGTGGCGATTGAAAGGCTATTGCAGGAAGTACAACAGTCATATTCAAAAACAAAGAACGAGCAGCAACAATTAGAACAACAATATGCAGAAAACAAGCGACAGTTGAAACAGCTACAAGGCCATCTTCATACGATGCAATTAGCCGAAAGTACACTATTAAAGCAAACGGATTATGCATCTTATATTCAGCAACTTGAACTAGTCGAACAAAAATTGTCAGCACTTTATGATGAGCAAACGGCAATTGAAATTCAACAAGACAAGCAAAAAAGCGAGCATAGTGAAGGAAAGTATAATCTGGATTTTTATGAGCAACAATGGAAAATTCATGAGGAGCTCGGCGCATTTGCAGAGCAGCAAATGCAACTACAACAGATTGAGCAGGCAAGAAAATACTTGCAACAAAAAATTCGAGTGCTTACAACGGAGCAAGAGATAAAAGAACATGAAATTATTAAACAAAAACGAAAGCAATTACGACTAGGTGAACAGCAACAACAATTCGAAAGCAATTTGAAAATAGTCGAAAGTCAAATAACAGGTTATGAGTTAACGATTAAAAAGGCAAAGGACAAGCTAGAATTAGATGAAACGATGAAAAGTCGCTGTGAGCTTGATATGATTGAACTTGAACAGGTGCTACCGCAAGAAGCACAGCAACTAGATGAACAACTAGCAACGAACTTGTCACTGACGATGCTACAGGCTGAAAGCGAACAAGCAAAAGCTGAGCTACGCAATGCCCGCTTAGAAAAAATTAACGAAAATGCCCAGCAAAATTACGATCAACAAAAAGCTGATTTCGATAAGAAAAATGCTGATTTAGCGAAATCAGAGCAACTCCTTGAAAGCAATACGGTTCGTGCAAATGAGTGGGAAGACCGCTTAGAAACCACGATTTCGATGCACTTAATCAAAATCAATACGCTTTTCCAAAAATATATGGATTTGTTCCAGTTTGAAGGGCAAGTGGAAAAGGAACGCATTGAAGAAAAATCAGGTCGTGTCAATTTCCGACTGTATATTAAAGCGCGTAAAATTGGGCATCAAGGTGCACTTGAAGATGTGAGTATGAAGGCTCGTAGTGGAAAGGTGGGGCTAGGTGTATCGGGTGGGGAGGAATCACTAAGTTCACTTCTTTTCGCGCTCGCACTACTGCAAAACTTAGCTACTTCACCAGGCTATATCGTGCTCGACGAGTTTGATAGCGCATTAGATGATGAGCGAAAAAATAAGGTGTTTAATCTTTATGCCGAGGAACTGCAACGTAAGCTGATTATAGTGTCGCCAAAGGGACATGATGAAACGTATTACAACTGCTTCTCGAAAGTATTCATTGTTGAGCATGATGCAACGATTCCGAAAAGTACGATTCGAGGGATACAGAATAAGAAGTGAATGTAATTGTTTTTGATTTATAATTAAGCATTGTCAGAAGTTTGTTCCAAACAAATCATTCCATAGGATTTCTTCTTTGAAATTTTAAGCGTTCTTTTTAGATAGTTTCCTATGAAACAATTAACCGCATTTTCAAGTTGTTCCCACTCAACCTGTGGGGTAAAACGGTCTTTGCTCCATCCTGAAAATAAGAAAATGGAATCTCTAAACGGATCTAATTCAAAAGAATCCTGAATGAGTATAGAGAGACCATCAATACCTTTACGGATGTAGACATTCTGCACGCTTGTAAAATCATGCATCATCGTTTGTTCAATCCTTCAGGATCGTTTGGATGATGCGCTTATCTCACCATTAAAAGAAGGAAATTTCAGCACTAGTTGTTTTAATGATGCAGCTCGGCTCTAGAGAATTTTGTGGTGAAGTTGTTGCTGAAGAGTTATTAGTGATGATAGGATCTAGTGTCATAGGGACAATTTTTAGTTTAGTAGTTGATATAAAGAAGCACCTCCTTAAATTGATATATTTATCGTACAGGAGGTGCCTGGTTGTTTATATGTGTTATTTGAATACGGGCTTACAATTGAAAAAGAATAACAATAAGAATAAATAAATTTTTATATTCGATAAACTTGTTTAATCAAAAGTATTATAGAATTAAGGTTAGGATGAGTTAGGCTTTATGAGGTCTACTCGAAATGAAAAAACTAACTATTTCGCACCCCGAAAGTTCATACTTATGGTGTGTGAGAGGTCAGCTAGCCTCATATCATTAATTATGACAAACTCTTCATAACTTCTTGAATAAAAGAATCTCTATATTCAGAGTCAAAAATATAAACACCTTTTTCATGCGAAATTTTAAGTATCTCTTCAATCTTTGATTTATCATTCTTTTTAAAGGCTTGTTCTACATACTCCAAATCTTGCTTGAAATGTTGAATAAATGTATCGCCTTCTCTTTGAATATCGATAGCTAAAAATGGATATGATAGTGATGTTTTTGTTGGGATTATTATAGTTTCAAACATATATTTTAGACTTTCTAATGGAATATAAGAAATTTCTTTTTTTAATTCGAATTTTTCAATAATAGGTAAAATTTCATTCACAAATCTTTGCATATGCTCAATATCAGATAATTTCGTACCTTCTAAATCGTTGTTCACAATAATTTTTTTTACTATTTCAAATTGATTTTGATCTAACAAATTTTTTATATATAAAATTTCTTCTTTGAATTTAGTTCTTTCCTCTTTACTTAATTTTCGGTGATCAATAACTACATCTTCTATCAACTCCCAGCCAATACCCGGGATAAAATGTGCGTCTATAAAATACTTTATTTCTTCTATAACTATCATATTTAGCGACTCCTTTTAGCTAGTATTCAATTAATGGTGCAGAAAAAATTATATAAAATCCTTCGTCATGCAAACCAGACTTTTCTAAAATGAGGTAACTCTTTGTTAAGTCAGTATATTTTTGCTTGCTCTTCTTTGAAATACCATAGCCTATAGGGAATTGGTGAGTGAACTCTAATCTCATACGTCTATGTGATTCACCGGGATCTTGCCATATCCATTCTGCGATTTCTTCGCTATGCATAACTAAATTTTCATTTATAGCCTTTATTGCAATATCTCGACTATAAAAACACGTAATATCAGTAAATGTAATTCTTAATTTTCTTTCAAGTTCTTCATCCGTCAATTTACAAAACATTACTTCATTGTTTGATATCATTTTTTTTCTCCCTTTAAAACTGATTAAAGAATATGTTAATAAATAAAACATAAAACTTCAACGGTTGTAATTATTTTTTCACTATAGGGTAACTGGTATATACAATAAAACCATATTCATTACTATTATCTTTTCTTAACACTACTTTTCCTGTATCAAGTTTATCAACATGTTTATATGTTTTCTTTTTTGCATCATATATGTATCCATCCCCTAAAGAGGTAGTAGACTTATGTTTTCCTGATACAAAATCTTTATTATTAGAGCTCTTTAACCAAGAGGCAATTTTATCTGCTTCTTTATCTAATACATTATTTACAAATTCATTCATAACTTTTGGACTACTAAATCTACTTGCACCATCTCGAGCATCGGTCTTAGAACGATATTGTAATGTTTCGTCAGTTATATTAAGATGTTTGTCTTTTGTATGTCCACGACCTTTACCTTCAGAAGCGTTAATAAGTCTTTTCGTATCATCTATATCCATTTTTCGGATTTTTGCAGCAGATGTTTTAACTAAAGCATCCGTTAATTTTTTTGCAGTAGATTTATTTAAACTAAATTTGTCTATAATTACATCAGCAAATTTTTTCAACTTGCTAACACTCGGTCCAGGAACTAAGTCAACTAAAGCCAATGCAATATCTGCAACCTTTGATTTAGGGTCTACGATTGTCTTATAAACATTATAAATGTCTTTTGCAGTGCCAACTCCAGGGATAAAATCAGTTACAATATCAAAAACAGTTCCTGCAATATCCAGATATTTATCTTTTGAAGATTTAGCCACAAATAATTCTCTTGATTTCCCTGAAATTTCCACGGTATCTAACGATGCTGTTCTCACACCGTCCATACTATTGAGATTGTTAAGTGTAATCACTGAACTACCAAGGCTAGAGGAATCAACACTATAAAAAATTTGATAATCAGTATCTGATCTAATATTAGTTGGATTGTTCGAAATTGAATTAGATTGTCTGTTAGTAATTTGTGATCTTACACCATTTTCTAGTGCAGATTTTGATTTAGTTATAACTTGTTTAGGATTTTGTTTACTACCTTTAGAAGAATTACTAGTGTTTGAGTTTGATTTTTTTTCTAAGGCAATGTTCCTCATGACTTTTGTCATTTTGTTTGTGTCAATACCATATGTACTAATTTTTTTACTAGGACCGGGAATACTTCGAACCATATACAAAACCACCTATAATTTATTTTTTTACAATTTTATTACAAAAAATAGTATATGTTACCAAGGTTGGGTTAGCAAATTATTTTTGTGTATATAATTTTGTATATTAAGCAATTTTATTCTCTTTTAGGTATAAATGTTAAGAAATAAGAATATAGAAACTTTTGAGAAAATATGTAATTATATGACAAGTGTAAGGGCTTTTGGATATGGGTTAGAAATAAATAAGGAGTCTAATGGTGTGAAATTCTCCCTTAGACATCGTGACAAAGGATTTATTATTTATTTAATGAATAGGACATTTAAATCTTACATAATAATTGGCAGATAGTTCGTTGGTGCATCAATCCTAGGAGTGAAAATACTTACATTTAAAATTGGATATAAACTTCCAAAAAAAGAATGCACATTATGATGCAATTATGCAACTACAACAATCGGGATGAATTAAAGCCGACGGAAAAAGGAAGCTTCAATCTAATGATAGGGAATTGTTGGATTTTCATAAGAACGAAATAATAGAAAAGGAAATAGAATTCGAGTACGAGGATGAGTGACTTTTTTTAAATACTATTAAATGACGAACTAAAATTCACAAAAACACCTTTCTAAAATGTAATTTTTATAAACACAATAAAGCGCTGTTACTAGACAACTTATGGTGTTTTTCACAATTTACACTGCAAGTATTGAGGTGTGTAACAATTGGTGAGAAATGGATTTTGAAGTATTGCAGAACAGACAGGTTGTTAGTAGAGTTAATAGAGAGTGGTTTAATAGCTACAAAGTAGAAATGTTTAACTTCTTTCAGCAGAAATCTCCCGCCTCTGTAGGTGGTGAGATGCTGTACCTGTTGCTACGCTTTCGGTACAAAAGATATTTGCTAAAAGAAGTTAAAGTCTCTGGTGGATGTCACGGAATCGGAAAGGAGTTAATAACGGCTAACTACCTGCGTCGTGCAGGCCTAAGCACAAGGCCGATTCTGGACGCATCTATGCCGAGGCATAATTGATTGAAGAGATAGAGCAAGTGATTATTGCTCTAGTGTGTGAATGTAACGTAAGCCGTAACTTCATTAGCATCACTTTAACAAGTAGAAGAAGGAGGTTAAACAATGATACAGTTGCATATTGAAAGTCAGAAAAACCCAGAGATTTATCGAAAGTTATTATTACCGAAGAACAGTAGTTTTTCCTTGCTAGATAACATGATATTACTTAGCTTTGATTTGGATGGGGCGGACTATTTTAATTTTGAAATGGTTAAAAAAGATGGACGGGAATCTAAAGAAAAGATTTGTTTTTTACCTAAAAATGATACGGATTTAGATACAGATGAAGAGTTGGTCGACGAATGGCTTCGAAAATCTGGTGATGAAGCCATTGCACATATAATTGATAATAGTGAATCGTTTATTATTCGATTAGAGAACAATGAGGATTTACCGACGAACTGTGAAACTTTTTTATGTATTGCGGGAGCAGGTAATATTCATACGGGTAAGATGGACAAGATTGATTTGGAGGAAGTTAATGAACGGATAAGGGAGGATGAAGAGGCCAATAGTTTACTAGAAAACCTAGAGCCGGATTATCTTACTTTATTGGAGCTCACAAATTACCTAAAAAAACTAAAGCCATGGCAATATTTTAGTGATGATGAAGTTGTAGGCATTCATTTTGCAGATGTAGATTACAAAGTACTTGTTTCTGTTATGGGAGCGGGTGGTGAAGAGTTTGGGTTAATGATTTTTGACATGGAGCTTGGCTATCATAGCTTAGCTAACATTCTTTATGAGAAAAATTTACCGAGCGATTTCTCTTATGGTTTAAATGCTTTAACTGTGAATTTTGTTGATAGGGAAGAGTTAGACCTAGCAGATTATCTATTAATTAAAGATTATGGGCTGTCGTATAGAGGGAAGAAGAACTGGATTCAGTTCCGTAGCTATCTGGAGGGAACGCATCCTGAAAGACCAGATTATTTAGAGGTAGAGCTATTAATTGATGTTATAGGTAGGATGATTAATATTACAGAAGCTCGGAAGGATGGCTGGGAATATCCGCAGCTAGCTGAACATCAATATCCAATGTTTAAAGTGCAAATGGATGGTGAGTTACAAGAGATCTATATTTTGCAAATAAATATGCCCAAGCCAACGTTTGAGTGCTATGAGGAAATTTCGATGTTTGAAAAAGCAAAATATAAGAAAAAGCCTAAAAGCGCGTTACAAGTAGAATATGATGTATTTTACATGCCTTTTGGCGTAGAATCGGAAGAAACGAGCCGCACTGTTTATCCGATTGCTGGTATGCTTGTAGAACGAGGAAGCAATTTGGTTATTGAACATGAATTGTTCCCGATGCCTAAAACGCCACCAATTGCACAAGGTGTGTTATGGGCATTTTTACAGGGCTTAGAGGTAAGACCAAGTAAAATATTTGTTTCTAAAGAGTTAAGTCCGATGCTTCAACCACTAGCAAAAGTTGTAGGGGTGGAACTTGTAGAAAGTGAACTTCCTTGCATTCGAGAAGTGAGACAATTTATGAAAGACATGTCAATGGATTTAATTGAAGAATAGTGAATAAGCAGACTACACAAAATCCCACTGAAAAGTTGACTTTTCCGTGGGATTTTTTTGTTATACCTATCCTTGATAAACACTTTCACATGTATCAGGTGCTGGTTCATAGAAGCAATGATTTTTAAATTGACCAGTAAAAGGTTGACCGTACCATGTTGGAGGACATGGTGCGTATGGATTGAAATACCAAAGTGCGTATTTCGCTGGATGATCTCGCCAATAATCCAGCGTCAGTTTTGCTAATCTTCTTTCATTAGGTCGCGCCCTTTGGTAAAACATATTCCCTTTTTGAACAGCTTCAAAAGAATAATTTCCTCCCTGTACCTGATAAATAACATCATTAATCGTTCTTAAATCTTTAAAGTCTGGACATTCTGCTATCACACGATTCACAATAACATTGCCAACATATAGCATTCCTTGGTTTCCTTCACCTACCGCTTCTGCCCTCATCATCCTTGCCACTAGGTCAACGTCGGAATTTATATACTTTACTCTTGGCATTTTTTCACCTCCACCATATAGTATGAAAAAAAGCCTTCATTATTGTCATTTGAAATTCTAATAATAGTTTTATAATTGAAAAACACACCATCGATGCTGTCGGCAAAACAGTAAGATGGCGTGTTTATTATTAGAAATTCTTTTTGAAGTACGGTGTTTTTTTCATCACGATACATACTGGGATCGCGATCATTAAGCCGACAACGTTTTGAATGACGTCCCCTGGAATGGATGCCATAGGGGCAACCCAGCTTTTGAACATAATCGCTTGCCCGATATAGTAGACCGCAATCATCACGGGCATAGCAACACCGACTGCTAAAATGTTTAATCGGATGTCGTCGCCTTTATGTCCTTTAGACCAAGCGATTTTCCCAACGATGGCGCCTTGTAATGCGCGGGAGATAATTGTAGTTGGCGCCCAAATTAACCAACCACCTACGATATCGAATAAGCCCATTCCGATTGCTCCAGCAAGTGCCCCTTTTTTAGGACCAAATAAAATCGACGTGATCAAAAGCATGGATGTTCCTAGGTGAATAAGTCCACCTTGCCCGAATGGTAGCTTTATATTAATAAACATTGTCGCGACGAAAACAAGTGCTGCAAGAATGGAAGTAATGACTAAATCAAATGTTTTCGTGCGTGGTTTTGTATAGGATTGACTTTGTATATTTTGCATTTGCATGTCCTCGCTAGGATGAATTTTTTAATAATTTTTACTTTAGCAAAGGACTGACTATCGTAAAAGTGCCAATTTGATAAAAAAAGTAAAGGTCAGTTTGTTTTTCTATAAGGGAGTGCATTTTCGCATCTAGCTAATTATGATACGATGAGAGAATACAAGCAGGATTAGTTAGGTGGAGAGTATGATGAAAAAAGTTGCTGTAATTCAGGATATGTCATCCTTTGGGAAGTGCTCGTTAACGGCTGCGATGCCTGTGCTGTCAGTGATGGGTGTTCAGGCGGTGCCATTACCAACTGCAATATTAACCGCGCAAACAGGGTATTCAAGTTTTTATTGTGAGGATTTAACGTCAAAGATGGACTACTTTGTGGATGAGTGGAGCAAGCTTGGAGCAACCTTTGATGGTATTCACACAGGTTTTGTGACAGGGAAGGAGCAAATCGATAATATCTTTCGGTTTTTAAACGTCTTCCACTCGAGTGAAACAACGCTGCTTGTCGATCCGGTAATGGGCGATTTGGGCGAGGTTTATAAAATGTATACAGGCGAGTTGCTTGATCGTATGAAGGCGCTAGTGAAATGTGCAGATATTATTACGCCAAATATTACAGAATGTTGCTTGCTTACGGGATTGTCATACGAGAAGCTACAGAGCTATCAGGACGATTTAGATTATATTCAGGCGATAGAGGAAGCGGGCCATCAGCTGCAGCAGGAAACTAAAGCGAACGTTATAATTACCGGTTTGAATCCGCCGCCAGCAGACGCGAATAAGCGCTATGTAGGCAATATGTATGTCGATGCACATCGTTCGTTTTCTAGTATCCGAGAATACAACGGCGAGAGCTATTCAGGCACAGGTGATTTGTTTGCATCCGTCATTATGGGTGGCATGATGCGCGGACAGGATTTAGTTGAGTCGATGAAGCTTGCCGAGACGTTTTTGGCTGCTTCAATTGAAGCGACATCAAAAGCGCAAATTCCACGTGAAGCAGGCGTGAACTTTGAAACGTTTTTACGAATGCTGCTTTAGCAATGTCAGGGTTTTTATAACTGCGTTGTGACATGGATATTCATCAGTTTATTGAAGGTAAGGCCCGTGCGAATTGATAAGGGATGGATTTTTAGTAAACAGGTAATAATGAAAATCATGAATTAGGGAGGTGTATAATGGATTCAATTAGATATTATGTAGTGCAAGTAGATAATCGCTATTACCAGGGGGAAATTGACCTTCTTACATTTACGGATGACGAAGAACAAGCCTTTACGTTTACGGATATTGTGGCGGCAAACGAATTGGCTAATGAGGTCAATGGAATCGTCCTGACAAGAGAAGTCAGTTATAAGGAGCTAGAAGACTTTTCAGCACAATATCTGGTTGAGTACGAAGCATTGCCAAAAGAAGAGCGTGACACGATAGAATCATTTTGTAGGGAGCTCAGTATAGGAATGTTTGAATAAATGCCGAATCGAATCTTTTCGGCTCTTTTTTATGCAGTTTTTGACTGAGCTTAAGCATTCTACCCTTCTAAAACATGGCACTTTCTCAATTTATTCAATGAAATAGTGAACAGCCCGTAGCCAAGATTAATGGTTGCGGGCATTTTTTGAAATATCAAGTATGATTTATGCGTGTAGAATTAACATGTGGTGACAAAATTGAAACTACTAGATGAACTTGGGGCTGCATGTTTAAATGGGAATGATAATAACATATCGTATATATTAAACCATCGCACGGGTGAAGTTCTTTAGAATAGGGGAGGTTTTAAAAATGAATCAGACAACAAATTGGCGACCTAGAGGTTTTCTTCAGTGGCTACTCACAATCCTCTCTGTGATAGTATGTTTTATTATTATTATAGTGGCCTACTATATTTTTAATCCGAGTAATATGGATAAAATAATGAGTCTACTTGCATGGGGAGTTTCTATATTTCCGATTATTCTAGTAGTTACAGCATTAATACTAATAGTTTTATTAGCTCTTTCTTTTTGGAAGAAAACCTTAATTGCTCTTACAGTGTTATTTCCTATTTTGTTGTTATTAATGTTTTTAACTGTGCAGCCAATTAGTAATATGAAAAGCTATGCTAAAAGCGAGAATGTATCGGTTGCTCTTAGTTCACATTTTTTCTATAAACAAAATATCTCAACAAAGCCTAGTGTAGATGTGGTGTATGGGAAAACTACGGACGGCATTGAACTAAAGCTTGATGTGTGGCCAGCGAAGAAAAAATCAGAGGATGTTTTAACACCTGTCATTGTTCAAGTGCATGGGGGTGGTTGGGTAAGTGGGGATAAAGGCCAAGTGCAAGACTGGAATCAGTGGATGAATAATCAAGGGTACACTGTTTTTGATGTCCGATATCGTATGCCTCCTGAAGCAGGTTGGAAAGATGAAGTAGGGGATGTTAAATCGGCGATTGGTTGGATCGTGCAAAATGCAGATACGTATAAGATTGATTCGAATAGAATTATTTTAATGGGAGAGTCTGCTGGGGGAAATCTAGCTATGCTTGCTGCATATAGTATGGGAGATAAGCATTTACCGCCATCAACGGATGTTCCGGATGTACCAATCAAGGCAGTGATTAACATGTATGGGCCGTCAGATATGACTGCGTTTTACAAGAACAATCCAAGTAAGAGTTATGTCCAAGATGTTATGGCTAAGTACATTGGAGGTTCACCATCCGATTACCCTGAGCGTTATAAGATGCTTTCCCCTATAAGCTATATCCAGGAACATACGCCACCAACTATTATGTTTTTAGGGACGGATGATCGTATTGTTCCTGTAGAGCAGGCAAACGTATTGGGTGAGAAACTGACTACAAGCGGTGTAGCGCATGAACATTATCTTCTTCCAAAGGTCGATCATGGCTTTGATGCAAATCCAGGTAGTTTGAGCACGCAATTTGCCAAGGAGAAAGTAAAAGTATTTCTTCAAAAATATAATAAATAATCATTACGCGTAGCTCCTGTTATGGTAATAGGAAAAGCCTTTGAAGGAATTAATCATTCTTCAAAGGCTTTTATAATTAGAAAGTACATGTAGGATTATTATTATCCGTCTCAAAGTATATATGAAAATGCTTACTGCAATTTGGATTGAAAAGAGTATGACAATGTTTACAGCTTGTGTGATTCATATATTCATGAATCGTTAATTCACTTTTACATACACCACAAAATATTGCCTTTTCATGAAAGTCCTCTTTCTTCCATGGCTGAATTTTATGATTTGAATTTTCCTCATGACATTTATAGCAAGGATAATACTCTCCACAGCATTTAAATTTAATTGAAATGGTATCTTGTTTTTTAAAATAGTGTTTACATCTTCCTTGATCATCAATAATATTTCCTAGAATCTTCATATTTCAAACCTCTTTTCATTTTAAAACGCTTAAATTAAAACTTCACTAGATGCAATCAATCGATTATATTGCTCCGTCATTGTTGTAAAATGATGCTTTTCATGGATGGCAAGTAGCTGGATAGATTGAATAAGGTTAGGGTAGTGAGCAATGGGATCTGGAAAGACAATATGCCCGGCAATATCCTTCTCAATATTTTTTACTAATTCTTGCATTACACTCGTTTCGTTTACTAGTAATTGTTCGATTTCGTTGCTGCTTAGCATAAAACGAATTTTAGAGGGGGGCACTAATATTCCTGGAGCTCTCATGCCGCTTCCTTTTTTGTTTTTATATTCCTCGTATATATCATGTATTTCTGTAGCGAAAGGCTTGTTTCTTCGCATTTTTGCGTAAGGCGTCAGTAGTAAGGAAAACTTTGTTGCTGTTTTCAGCATTTTTAAGATTAGATAAAGGTGATAGAAGTGTTCACCGATAGACCATTTTCCTTCTTTATCGCGGTGCCATAGTTGTTCCTGTGGGAGTGAATGAATGCAAGATACGTAGTGAATTCGCTGCTCTTGTAATAGATGAAAATGATGCGCCATACTGTTAGATTTCATATTTTAACATTCTTCTTTGTGCTGTTATTTCCATTTTAGGGAATTATCTTGTGGAAGTACATAAAATACTATTAAGAATTGGCGATAAAAATGGAAAGTATCGTAGGAGGGATAAAAATGAATAGTAGACTTTTAATAGCTGCAGACGCTGAAGCCTATCGGAATTTAAGATTAGAAGCGCTACAAAATAATCCTGAGGCATTTGGCTCTAGCTTTGAGGAGGAAAAGGATAATCCGATTGAGCTGTTTGCCAGCAGATTTGAATCACAGGGGGCTTATACGATAGGGGTATTTGATCAGGAAGAATTAGTGGGTGTTGCGACGTTAGTGCAGGAAAGTAAGCTTAAGTTAAAGCATAAAGCGAGCATCTTTGCGGTGTATGTTTCTCCGAAAAAGCGAGGGCTTGGTATTGGTAAGCATTTAATGGTCGAAGCAATTAACAAAGCGAGGGAGTTAAAGAGAGTTGAACAGCTTCATCTAACGGTTGTGTCAACGAATGCTTCAGCAAAAGGACTGTATTCTTCTTTAGGGTTTGAGGTTTTTGGAACGGAGAAGAGGGCATTAAAAATAGGTCAGCAATATTTTGATGAGGATTATATGGCTTTGTATCTATAACTTATTTCAGTGGATGCAGCCACTGAAATAAGCTAAAGCGAAAACTCCAAGAGCTTTTACCCTTGGAGTTTTTTGATTTTTATGGCGTGGTCCAATGAAACAAATAGAATAAAGCAATGATTAAAATAATGACAGCAATCGTAAAAGTGACGTAGCTACTAGCATTACCCGTTTTATTTTTCAGTAGCTTTAAGCTCAGTACTATATTGATGATTGATAATGGGAATACTAACCAAAATCCTAAATTGCCTAAGAGTTCAATTTGAATTGGTACATGATTGTAAAAATAATTATAGGTGATACCTAACGCAAGTAAAATTGCCAGCGCAATATTGACCTTTGCAATTTTAATGTTGCTAATCATAATTGCCTCCAATCGATCCCTTTATAGTTGTATAGTATGCTTAAAATAAAAATCTGATAAAGCATGTAAGCTTCCAGGATTTGATCACATTACTCGGTTCATTAATCTGAATATTCAGATTGATGAATGTGTAAATCTTTAGTTTCTAGGACCTATTCTTCCACCTTTCGTTAACCAATTCCAACATATCTCGAAAAACTTTACCTTTTCTTGTAATAAATAAGGAAAACCAATAAACAACCAATACAAAAAAGCAAGAACCAATACACCGGTTAATATACTGTTCATTTGTGTTGCAATAAAAATGCTAAGGAACATAATAAGAAAATATAGTACAGCAATTCTCCTGTAGGCTATCATAAATTTCCCCTTCCATTATTTACAATCATACAGAAAAGATAACCTTTTTAGCAATAAATTATATGCTGGTCAAAATCGAAAGCGAAAGACAAAATAATACACCCACTAACGCGAGTTAGTAGGAAATGCAAGTGTAAGTCAATTACCTGCACAATAATAAATATAAGCGTCAAATGAAAGTCATATAAAAGCAATAAAAGCTGTTACGCATCCGTTGGCTTAATAGCTTTAGCTTTCCCTTTTTTAAAAATTCCTAAAAGAAGAAGCACAAGTCCCGTTAAAAATAGAAGTGGAAACATGACCATCATTAGTACGACCGCCGCAAATCCCTCACCTTCATATCTCCCATACAGAATAGAAACAACCCCTGAGAATAAAGGAGCAATTACTAACATCATAGTTATTCCCAAAATTATATATTTCTTTTTACTCGATTTACCAAGACTTATCATAATAGCTATTCCTAGTACTAATACTAACCCCAAAGCAACTAATCCAATTCCCAATTTAGACCCTCCCACCCTTCATTTAAATTTTAGCAGATGTTTGAACACCCGCCATTAATTTTTCAATTTCTATGTGGTTCACCCTCCTTTTTTGTAATTAAGAGATTTTATAACTTCCGATAACTCCATGATAACCGCTTCTAATTTATCTATTTTCCTTTCAAAGCGAATGAATAGATAGACTGTAATGGCAATAGGGAATCCAAAATTTCCTATTAGGCTAATCCAAATTGGAACATTTTCTGGTGTCATAATGTAAATCACCCTCCCTCTTACTCCAAATTAGTAATATAAGGTGATACTCGGATTCGAACCGAGGATCCAGGTTTTGCAGACCCTTGCCTTACCGCTTGGCTATATCATCAAAATTGTAACTGTACTATGTAAAGAGGATCCTTCTGTAATAAAAACAACCTTCCTGTAAAAAAATATTATTTTGTCATGGTTTCCATTTCTTATGTTTTAGACCTCTTTAAGGTCTTTAAGATGAAATATGATATAACGGTATATTCAAGCGAGGAATGTCAATATTGTGTTAGGTTAAAGGAATGGTTAGAAGAAAATAATATTACGTATACCAATAAGGATATTAATGAAGAGCACGTATTAAAGGAGTTTAAGCATTTTAATAGTAGTGCTATCCCATTTACTTTAATAGTCGCTGATCATAAAGTGGAGAGAATTATTGGTTATCAGCCAGAAAAAATAAAAGCTATTTTAGATATTTGAAAGAGTTGGATTAAATCACCTTTTTTGTATAAAAGGTGTTTTTTTTATTCTTTTTAAGAACATTTGTTCCTATTTTAGTTTATAATATAGATACAACATTCACTTTAAATAGAGAGAAGGCGGAAGTATTGGAGGGATAATTAAATGGAGAAACAAAAAATAGAGGAATTCTTCTATAGAAATAATGCGCAGGTTAACAATCCAATCATAAAAAGCTTTTTGTCGGATTCCAATAATCTTTATTTGGTGCAAAAGGCGATCTTATATCCAACCGAACAAAATAAGAAACTTGTCGATGAATCTTTCCAATCTCACTATATAAATGTTAGGAAAATCAAATATGTCAGTAATTTAATTTATTTTTTTAGCTTAGATTTTGATAAAAAAAGGAGAAGGCTACAAAATCGTGCTTTATTAATATTAGATAAGGGCTTATCAGAAGAAGGTGGCACGACTGCGAAAGAGCTAATAGAAGATGCAAGCGTCGAAATTGAACTGGATCATATAGTTGATGGAGGATTATTTGACAATATTGAAGATGAATTGCTTTTAAAGTCTTTGCAAAAACTAACGGTTAAACAACTTCAAATATTAGAGATGATTTATGTAAAAGAGCTTTCTATAAAAGAAATAGCTCACACATTACAAACTACACCGCAGAATATATCAAACCTTCATAGGAAGGCTTTAAATAAACTCAAAACTACACTCAGCAAAAAGGGGGAATAATATATGACGATTTTAGAAAATCAATACAATGAGGAGACGCTAACGATTATAGAGAATTTCATACCGAAAATAAAACAATGTTTGCACAATACAGACTTTCAGGAAAGGGAAGACTTGGAACAAGAAATTAAATTGAAAATTATAGAGAAGCTTGCAACAGTAGAATTTCAGGATGCACCTAGTTTTTGGGATTTTTTCTCGTGAACTTTATACCCGGTTGTTTCGAGTGACTACCCGCAACCTAAATTCCGCCTTGAAATAAAAAACGATGCACATAGTGAAGACACTATGTACATCGTTTTATTAATTAGCCTTTTAGGAAATCAGGCTTTGCGAAGTTAGGGTTTGGATATTTATAGAACCCTTCGCCTGTAGCGCGGCCTAGTTTGCCTTTTTCGATATACTCTGTTTTTAAGAGGTTGGCTAGTTTATTAAAGTTTTCATTACCTGTAGCAGCGGCTTTTGCCTCTACAATGTTGAATGCAGTGTTAATGCCGACAATGTCAAGGATGGCGAATGGACCTAGTGGTGCTCCTGTTCCAATCATCCATGTTTTATCGATTGTTTCTGGGTCTGCTACTTCTTTTACTAATAGTGATTCAGCAGCATCTAAAAATGGAACTAGTAATGAATTCAAAATATAGCCTGGTTGTTCTTTATATAATGGAAGTGGAACCATGCCGATTGCACGTGCAAATTCTACGACTTCATCGAACACTTTCATATCAGTGCCTGGATGCTTCATAATTTCGGCTGTGTTGTTTTTCCAAATCGTATTTGCAAAGTGAAGCGCTATAAATTTCTCTGGACGACCAGTTGCTTCAGCAAATTGGCTCGGTAATAATGTAGATGAGTTTGTCGCAAAGATTGTTTTAGCAGGGGCAACTTTGCCAAGGTTTGTGTAAAATTCCGTTTTAATTTTAACAACTTCGGGAATCGCCTCAATCACAAGATCGGTATTTGCAACCGCTTCTGATAAATCACTTTTAAATGATAAACGTGCATATGCAGCATCAACTTCTTCTTGCGTCGCGCCTAAGTCTTCTTGGTATAACGGTTTTAATTTTGTGATACGATCTTGTGCATTTGTTAAGGCCTCATCATTAATATCGTATACTGTTACATTAAATCCTTTAAAAGCTGATTGATAAGCAATTTGACTACCTAGAACACCGCTACCTGCAACTGTAATATTTTGATAATTCATCCTAAATTCCTCCTTCGAAATTGCTACATTAATATAATTGTATGGGTATGTGCTGTATCCCTTGTTACACCTCCATACTACTTCTTCTAATATTGAAAAATCAAATGAAAGCCTCAATTATTATAATAATATAACGACTTCATTAATTTCCCCAAAAGTAAAAAACGTCACCCGAGAGAGTGACATTTAATGTTCAATAGACGCTAATGCTTTGTTCATTTGGCGTTCATTATATTTTATTGCATGACTATTAATGGATTCAAGTCCCTTAAAAGTATAATTAACGTTTTGATAAAATCCAAAGACAAAATCATTGATTGGCGTTTCTTCTTCCCCATAGTATCTATTCACTACATATGCCTTAAAAATATTTTCTAGCATATATTCATTATTTTGTACGTCTGCCAAATATTTTTTATTTTTATATTCGGCTTTCATGTAATCCTCGAATTCTTTGATTTCAGTCTTTGTAGCGGGATACTTTTTAGCGTAGGCTTCAATTGTATCGAACTTTTTAGAAGAAGTGCTATTAAGAGAAGCAACCTCCTTTACTTTAGTCTGCCAAGTTGCATCTTCTGTTGATTCTACTTTAGCTACTGGTTTTTCTTCATATGTAATAGTCATCTTTTCTTTATTTGCTTTGTATTCAGGGGAAATATCCCAAAATCCTATCATACAAAAAATCATAATGATAATGGGGATCGCGGTTAATTTCAACATTTTCAGTGCTTTAATCTTATCCATCTTTATGAAATTGATCACTGCAAGAAGAAGAAAAACAATTGCTATAACAATACTGAAGAGAGTTATAAGGACAAATATATTTACAAGAGTATTTACCAAGTACTAAAACTCCTTTCTTTAGATAGAAATCTTTATATATCAAATATTTTAATATATAGAATAAAATAGAACTATACTTAACATTGAATTTTTTTCCACGCAAAGAAAATCCTTTGATTTTTTCAATTTAAAGAGCATGAATTAGTGTTGGCTATCTACTTTATACCTACTAAAGAAAAAACAAGATTTACTAATTTTTCTGCATAAATAAAAAGAGGCATAAAGCATATTTATGATACGGTGTTTATTCTAAACGAAGAATAATGGTACATTTCATTGGATTTATTGTAAAAAGTACCTGATGCATTGTAAAAATTATGTAATATACTTCCTGATATTTTTGGAGATTTAGTAATTTTGTATTTTTAAGAAAATAGGACTTTTTTATAATTTTGAATAATTTACATATTTTTATAGATTTACTAACAGTTGTTTTAGTACACTGAATTTATGAATGGAAAGGGGCAAGTATAATGAAAAAGACGTTTTTAGCTGGTGCACTTAGTATTGCATGTTTTACAGGAGGTTTTGGATTACAAGCAAATGCTCAAGAAACTGTAGATGTTTCTAGTATTATCCATCCGAAACAGGCAGTTGCAGCGACTAAACAAGCGCAATCGATGACATACCAAGATCTTTATAAAACACTAGTAATTTCTAAATTATCTTATGAAGATAAAGAGATGACATTAGTAACGACGAAAAATAATATGACAGTAAAGATTTCGTTACAAGCACTATTGAAAACTACTGAAATGAGTGCACAAGAACAAAAAGAATTTAAAGAGCTTTTCGGTGACTCTATTCAAATGAGATTTACTCCATCTGGAAATGCATTTAAGGCGGAAGTTTATGCTGAAGGGAAATGGCAAGCTTTTGCTGATGAGGATTTGAATGATTTTATTGGATCAATTAAGGAAAATGATCTTGTGTTAAAACCAGGTGGTTACTTCACGGATACTATTGGACATTGGGCAGAGGGCTATATCCAATTATTGTTCCAATTAGACATTATTAAGGGTACATCTGCTACAACATTTAATCCAAATGGTCAAGTAACACGCGGACAATTAGTTACTATGATTTTCGGTGCTTCAGGATTAGATGTGAAGGAAGATTATGAAGGTCCTGCTACATATAAAGATTTGGCAAAATACCCGGGTGCGAAGGAAGTAGCGATTTTAGAGGAATATGGCATAATTGATATTTTTGATGGTGTTAATTTTGAGCCGTATAAACCTGTTACACGTGAGGAAATGGCATTTGTAACTGCAAGATACTTAGAAGGAATGGAATTTGATGTAAGTAAGGTTAGCAAAAATAACCCATTTGCAGACAAAAACCAAATGCGTAAGGAAACTGTTGAATCAATCGGATTATTAAAGCAATTAGGTGTGATTGATGGAGCAAACGGTCAATTTAATCCAAAAGGTAATCTTTCACGTGCACAGTTCGCTAAAATCTTATCACTAACATTTATGTTAATTGGTGACGAAAAGTAATTAAAAAAGAAGCAATCCACAATATGGGGTGGATTGCTTTTTTATTCGACTAGCATATGAAATACGTGACTTAATAAATAACCTAATAAAACGAATGCTATAATTGATTTTATTGATACTGAACGAATATGATGCAAAATAAATTCTGAAATACTGGCTGTTGCGATTAACCCAATCGATACGCCCATTAGTACGCCTTGTGCCTTATCAGATAACTCCCAATATTGACCAATCTGTATGAAAACACTAAAGAAAATCGAAAATGCTATAAAATAAATAAAGAGTCTCCAAAGCCGTTCTCCTTGTGATAATAATGCTGTAGAAAGTGCAAAGCCTTCTGGTAGATGATGTAGAATAATAGAAGCTGTAATAGCAATACTTAATGAGGCTTTCCCTAACAACTGTCCGATAGTAAGACTCATCGGAATAGTGTGGATAATGATAGCGATTGCCAATAGTGATACTGAGGAATTTTGAGTATGAGAAGTGTGAAATAAACTATTAAGTATTTCAAACATTAAATAGCCCAACAAAATGCCAAGTAACAGGCCAAATGATTTGTATATTTGAAAAGAAGAAGGAATGACGTCTACTACAAGTAAGCCAACTAAAAATCCACCACATAATAATGATAATCCATGAGTTGTATGCTGGAATAGCCTAGAGAATACCCAAGCTAGAGCTCCTCCAATGCTAGCACTAAAAAAAAGAAAGCCACCAAGTATCATTGCGCTCAACTGCAAAATTCCTCCACCCTATATATTCTTTAAGCTGTTTTTAAAAAATATATGCTAAGTAGAAACGAATATGATAGTCGTAAGTTTTAGAAAAAGGTCCGTTGTATGAATTACTAAAAAGTAAGAGATTAATTTATCGATAAATCTATTATTAGGGGCTTTATTATCGAAATCTGCGTAATCAAACCGGAATAGATATCAATCGCAAATTATAGTAGGTTCCTTTCCATAATTTAAAAACCCCGAGCGTCAATGCATCGACGTTCGGGGTTTATAAATCAATTATGCTTCTGCAAAATTTCGTGACACTCACTAAGAGGGTTAAAAGTGTATACCCGGTTTATCGCTTAGCTTGCAGCCTGTACCATATTTCGCTTTTAAGGCACCTTTAAAATTAGTTTGTTCAAGTTCAGGGTATGCCTGTTTCCAAAGTTCAAATACATTGTGACTTGAAGCAGTACCCTCTTTTGTTAGTCGAACAATATGGAAACCATATTCATCGTTGCATCGAGCTAATGGGCGATTCTCACGCACTGTAATGATCCGACCGCTCGCCGAAACATCATATAAGCCCTCGTAACCTGAAATAGCACGTCTTTCTTCATCGAAGTCAGCTGTTTTTTCTACTTTTTCTTTTTTTGCTTCTTTGGCTTCATTTTTTTCTACAGGTTTAGCAGTTTCTTTAATTTCAGCTTTCTCTGCAGGCTCCACTACTTCTTTGATTTCATCATTCTCTACAGATTCAGCCTCTCCTTTATTTTGAGTTGAAAGCTGTTCCACAATAACGAAATCCTTGTTAGAAGCTTTGTCGCTCATTGTAGCCATGACGTTCATAATAGAACCTACATAACGTACTGGTTTATCTTTGCCTTCTTCAAATACAAAAATATTATAATCGGTTTTATTCATCTTCCTTATAATAATATTTCCTGTTTTAGTAGTAAAACCGATAAATTTGTTCTTTTTAAGTGCTTGTATTGCTTGTTGCTTTGTTAAAATCATTTTTAAAATCTCCTAAAGAATTGTTTTTTCTATTTTACCATAAAATCAGTTTTACTGTTTTTCTTAAATATTGGATGTTTCATTATTGCACTGATAATTCTTTATGCTAAGGGAAGAATTGTGTTTGTCGCTATAGTGTGGGGTTGATTTCCGTTCGGGTTGGGCGTTATCCTAGGGGCGTACGATGATCCCGAAGGAGTCGACCAACCTCCATTTCCATAAAATCACTTTAAAAAATTAGAATCCTTCGAAGGGAGAAATGGAGTTGTACGTAGAATTGTTCTAGTAACCTTGCAAACTGATTAGGCAGATAATAGAATTGGTCCGGTAACGAAGAAAACTGATTGGGTAAAGTGATGGAGCAAAGAACTGCTCATGTCCCAAAGGTAAGCGCTCTACTCGTACCCAATATAATCAAAGGAGGATTTATTTATGGTTCAACATTTATTTACTATGAATTTACAATGGTCGGAGGGGAGAAATGGGACGGGTAATATTGTTGCAGACAATCTAAATACGAAAATTTCTATTCCTCGAGAAATGAATGGACCAGGGATGGGGACAAATCCTGATGAAATGCTGCTAGGAGCGGCAGCAACCTGCTATTTAATTACACTGGCTACATTACTTGAAAATTCGAAGATTGCTGTGTTGGATTTGTCTATGCAAGCTGAAGGTTTTGTTGATGTCACGAACGGTGTTTTTACTTATGAGAAAATTTTACATAAGCCGAAAATTATTGTACAAAATTTATCTGAGCGAGAACGAAAAAGAATTAATCGATTAGCTGAGAAGGCAGAACAAACATGTATGATTAGTAAGGCATTAAAAGGAAATGTTCAAATTACATGCGAAGTACAGATTATACAAGGATAAAAAGGAACATCTCTATTAAGGGCTAAATATGAGGAGTTATTCAAAAATGATTTTGAAATAACTCCTTTTTTGATTTATTACATGTATGCATTTTTAGTAGGCAGATTGGAGTAAAGACTTTACGTCTTATTGACGGACGCTTCACTTTCGGGCAATAAACATCGTTTCCCCGACATCCCCTAGAAAGCGCCTAACCAGAACGGAAATCAACCCACGTTATGGTGATGTACCTTTTTTCTACATATTATTATGGAATTGCTTCTTCAAAAGTAGTTCTATAAATGTCCCAAATGAATATATAAAGTTAAGTGGTAAAAAAATACGAAGGATGATGTGTTGCACGAGCAGTCAGCTCAGACTATTAAATTTTATAGTCAGTACGGGAAAAGAATTTTTGATATTGCGGGGGCACTCCTATTACTTTTCATTACCATCCCTCTTATGTTAGTAGTATTCCTCGTTTTACTTATTAGCACAGGCCGCCCTGTTTTTTTTAAACAAATCCGTACCGGACAGGATCATCAGCGCTTTGTTATTTGGAAGCTGCGGACAATGACCATACAAGCAGTTCCAGTGAATATGCCTACTATGTGTGCAGACGGAATTCCGGATGATTATTTTTTTAAAACTGAACAGGATGCACGAATCACAAAAGTTGGGGCCACTCTTCGCAAGTTCAGTATTGATGAAATTCCACAGCTCATTAATGTTTTAAAAGGAGATATGAGTATTGTTGGACCACGTCCAGAAGTTCCAACCATCACAAATGCTTATAACACTTTACAGGCACGGCGTTTAGAAGTAAAGCCAGGTTTAACAGGTCTAGCTCAAATTAACGGCCGCTCTAATATTTCTCACGGGCAAAAAATTTCATATGACTTAGAATACGTTGATCGTTATTCCTTTTGGATGGATTTTAAAATTATCATCAAAACACTTTTCGTAGTTTTAGCGAGAACAGGTGCTTATTAAAAATTAAGGAGTGTTAGGTTCTGAAGATCGTTCAGCTTATTACACGTATGGATAAGATTGGAGGAGCGCAAAAGCATGTGGAGGCACTCGCCATAAAATTAAAGCAAGATAGTCACGAGGTAACTATTGTAACAGGCCTTTATGATCCGTCACTGTGGCGCTTTCAAGAAGAAAAAATTGATGTTATCAGTATCCCAGCCATGCAGCGAGCGATTCATCTAAAAAAGGATTTACAGACCTTTTGGCAATTAAGAGCAACATTTAAAAACATACAACCAGATATTATTGCTGCGCATTCATCGAAGGCGGGCGCAATTGGTCGTGTAGTAGGAAGGCTTTTACGCATTCCAACTGTTTTTACGGCTCATAGCTGGAGTTTTACAGAAGGCGTACCGCACAAAAAAAAGAGGATGTATCGTCGAATGGAAAAATCAGTTCAGCCGTTGACAACTAAAATTATTACGGTATCTGAATATGATCGCAAGTTAGCATTAATGCAAAAAATTGCTCCTGCTCATAAAATGCTGACGATTCATAATGGCATCGATCAAATAGAGAAGCAAGTAGCACCTATAAAAGAGAATGAGGAGCATCCATTAATCGTGATGGTTGCTCGTTTTGAAGTGCCAAAAAGACAGGATTTATTGCTAGAGGCTTTAGCGGAGCTTTCTGATGTACCTTGGCGCTTGCAATTGATCGGTGATGGCTCACTGCGCCCTAGTTTAGAAGAATTTATTGCCGATAAAGGTTTAATAGATCGTGTCTCATTTTTGGGCAATCAATTAGATGTCACATCCTTACTTGAGGAAAGTCATGTATTTGTCTTGTTATCAGATTGGGAGGGCTTACCGATTTCAATTATTGAAGCAATGCGAGCAGGACTTCCAATTATCGCTACGAATGTGGGCGGTGTCAATGAGTTAATTTCTGAGTATGAGAATGGATTTTTAATTAATCGAGATGATAAAGATCTACTAAAGAACAGGCTTAAACAATTGTTAATAGATGAGAGCTTACGTCAAAAAATGGGGGACGCAAGTGAACGCCGCTTTTTAAGGAATTTTACGTTTCTACCAATGTATCAGAAAACGCTATTTATCTATGAACAGGCTGTATTAAAATCGGCTAAGAAAGGTGATTAATTTGCAATTAATTCGCATTCGAACTGATGATGAGCTTATGTGGTACAAGGATATTTGGGATGAAATTTTAGCATCTGAGGACAATGATAATCCATTTATAGAATTTGCTTGGTTTTATAACTGGTGGCAAATTGTTGGACGAAGAGAGCGTGTCGAGCTCTATGCTGTTGAAGAAAATGGTACTATCATTGCCTTTTTCCCCTTCATGGTTCGACTTCGATGGGGAGTACGAATTTATGCCTTTGCGGGAGAAAATATTGCGAATTATTCAGGTGTTGTAGCGAAAAAAGAATGGCTGTTACCCGCTACAACCTTTGTGTTTGATCAGCTCATTGAAAAGTATAAACATCTACTATTTTCATTTCATGGATTATTGGAAAGCAAAGACTCTACAAAAGTCATTGAGCAATATTTTGTTGAAAGGCAGTTACGTCCAAGTATTTTTCGTGTAGTGACTCCGTATCTTGCCTTTCATGATGTAGATATTCCTAACTACTTTAATCAACGTAGAAAAATGCATGGTATGGATAGAAGAGAACGGAAGCTACGAAAATTAGGCTCATTAACGAGGAAAATCCCTTCGCGAGACGAACTTTGGCAAATGTTTAGATTATTTGATCGACGATGGGCTAAAAAAATAGATACAAGTGATTTTACGAAAGGGAAGAAAAAGGATTTTTTCGAACAGTTAACGCTTCTTAAAGGGGAGGCATTGCAAGTCGAGGTAGACGCACTTGTTTTTGAAGACCAATGGATTGCCTTCACATATGGAATTTGCTGTCGTGGACGTTATGTAACTTACGCACTTGCACATGAGCCAACATTTAATATATTTGGGCCTGGCAGATTAGTGAATCAAGAAACGATTAAGCGAACGTATTCTGAAAACTATCGCTTGTTCGATATGAGTATTGGCTATGAGCCGTATAAGTTCGATTGGCGCTCTAATATTGATTTTACGAGGCGCATGCTCGTAAGCGGTGGAACGAAGCAAGCAAAGCTATTGGCGAGTAGCTATACGCTGAAGGAATGGCTCAAGGAATTTTTAAAGGGCAATCATCGTGTCGTGGAATGGAAACGCAATACTCTAGGTCAATTACGTTACTTAGTAAAGTATGGGAAAGTAAAAAATTGGCTAGAATATGGACAACTATTCGTAGAAAAATTTATTCGTTTTAAGCAAGTGAATTTGTATGAATTATCCCCATCAGATAATGTTACACCGCAACGACCTGTAGGAGATTTATTTGAGGAGTTGTCGATACAGGAGGCGATGCAACTCGATAAGGAAGAAATTATTTCTCTATTTTATAAGGGATACACGATTTACAAAGATTCTTATGCAGAAACGAATAAACCTGCGTTTGCATTACATGCGGTGAACTGGCGTGTAGATGATTTGCAAATTGTTGAAGCATTGCCAAAGCAGACATATTTTTTAACATATGATGTTTATAAAAATATCGATATTATTACAGCCTTCTTCCAAAAAATGAAACCTGCACAAACACTTTGGGTTACTGCGAGATTTTGGCAATGGCGAAAGCGTAAACGATTATTGCAGCTAGGCTATAAACGTATTTCTCGAATGAAACATTTTAAATGTGCTCGTTATGAGCGAAATCATGTAGAAAAATACACAGAGAGTGGGGGCGATGTTCATTCTGTCCATTAAAAGTAAGCGATGGAATATCGCAATGCAGCATTTTTATTTCGTAGAGAAGCCAGCCAATGTTAGAAAATCAATGAAGGTTATTGGCTATACAAATTCACTTGTACCAAGCCGTAAGCTTGTTAAAAGTGAAACGGTTCATATTCACCTTACAGATAGTGAGTTATCATTGTATCTTGCTCTTTCAGAAAGTAATCGAAAAATTCTTCGTCGTGCACAAAAAGAGTCCTATCAAGTTTTTATTTATAAAGAACCATCAGATGCCAATTTACGAGCCTTTCAACAGTTTTATAATGACTTCGCAAAAAGAAAAAAACTCGAGCTAATTAGTAAGTCTCAAATGGAAGCTATTACGCTTTTAAAAAATAAAGGAGCACTATGGTTGTCTGAGATTCGCAGTATTTGTGGACAAACACTATGCTATAGACTCGATATTATATACGCTAAAAAAGCGATGTCCTATTATGTAGCGACTTGTCATTCACAATCAATGCCAGAGCATTTAAAAAGACCAATTCGATATGCAAATCGGTTCTTACTATGGCATAATTTATTGCATTTAAAGGAGCAAGGCTTTGTTTTATATGATATGGGGAAGCTGACAGATGATCAAAATGTTCGAGCGTTTAAACTAGGCTTCGGTGGACAAGTCGTCGATGTATATTCTGGTTACATTACCCAATCCAAAATACGTGCACTGTTACTGGGCGTGCAAAAATGGAGGAAGTAGTCATTGAAGTAAATCGTGGAGGTCTTGTTATATCATTGGATTTTGAGCTAAATTGGGGTGTCCACGATGTATTTAAGCACGGGCAATACAATAAAAATTTATATGGCGTCCGTGAAGCATTGCCTAAAATACTAGAGTTGTTTGAACAGTATGGCATTCATGCGACTTGGGCAACAGTAGGTCTATTGTTTGCAGAAACAAAAGCTGAAATGGCTCACTACTTAAGAGGTATTCCAATAAAATATAAAAACATGCGCTACGCAGCACATACACAACTTGCAAAAGTAGGAGAAAATGAGCAAGAGGACCTTTTACATTTCGGCAAATCCTTAATTGAGAAGATTAAACGTACGCCACATCAAGAAATAGGCAGTCATACATTTTCACATTTTTACTGTTTAGAAAATGGACAAACTGAGGCAAATTTCCGTGCAGATTTACATGCTACTGCTATGATTTGTGAAGAAAATATTGGACCGATGAAATCGATTGTCTTTCCGCGTAATCAAGTGAATGAAGCATATTTTTCAGCATGTAAGGAAGTAGGGTTTGTATGCTATCGAGGAAATGAAAAACACCCGTTGTACGATCCTCAAAAATTTACGAAAAAAAGTCGACTATTAGGTGCGAAAAAATGGCTGGATAGCTATGTTAATATAACGGGAAATCATCTAGTAACGCTAGAAGAAATGCAAAAGGATTCCTTTATTAACATTCGTTCAAGTGCATTTTTAAGGCCCTATTGTAGCCCTTTACGATTTTTTGAAGGCTTAAAAGTCCAACGTATAAAAGAGGGAATGCATGCAGCTGCAAGGTCTAAAGCTTTTTATCATTTATGGTGGCATCCTCATAATTTTGGCAAGAATATCGAAAAAAATTTAGCTATGCTTGAGGAACTTTTACAGTATTATCAGGAATTGCATAATCGATATAACTTTCAAAGCTATACGATGTACGAAGTCGCAGAAATTTGCCAAACTTTATCCCGCAAAAGCCCGATAGGTGAAGACTAATAATCAGTAGGGGTGAAAAAACCCCACTGAATCAAACATAAAAAGTAGCAAACTAGAAAATTGCCTAGTTTGCTACTTTTTGTGTATAAAGGGGTAAATGGAGTATGTAGATTTTTTAAGAAATTAAGAGGGAAAATACCGAACTTTGACGAAATTGTATGTACTAATGGTACTATTAATATGGAAGATATTTCACTAGGTATATTTATAGGATCAATAAAGAAGTATAGGGCAATTAACTTTAATTCGGCATTGGACGCCCCAGGGAAACGCCCAGCCGAAATGGAAATCAACCCTTCGTTATGCTGATGAATTTTCAATATATAGAATGGGAAAATTTGAAGATAGTATAGAAAAATGACGTAAAGGCGGTCGGTTAACATGTTTATTCAACCAGAATGGCAGTATAAGCAAGAAAATGGTTCAGCTATGCATCAATGGGTGAAGCAAAAAGAAAATCCACTTCCAAATGATGTAGATATTATTTTGTACGGTGCTTTATTATCGTATGATAGTAAACCATCCGAAAAGGCACTGTATCCAACAGCATTTCGAAAGGCTTGGCCAAGTTTTCAATCTTATAATTTAGATGAGCAAGTAGATTTGCGCGCGTTGGCAGTCGTTGATGTAGGTGATGTGGCAATCCATGAGACGGATAGAATGCTTTCAGAGTCAGCTATAGAAGCTGCGGCTGAAAGTTTAAGCACCGCATATTCTAAAAGTTTCACGTGTCTGATAGGTGGAGATCATGCGATAACAGCTTGCTCTCTTAGAGGAATAAAGAATGCATTTCCAAAGGATCGCATAGGGATTATTCAAATTGACACGCATTTGGATGCTCGGAATCAGGAGGAAATTGGTTTAGCTATGGATTCTCCAATACAGCAGCTCATTGCAGCAGGCGTTGTAGAAGGGAAACATGTTTATAATGTCGGGTTACACGGATTTTTTAATTCACCTGAAATGATTCACTACGCGAAAGAACAAGGAATACATATGATTACGTTAAAGCAAATGCGTCGTGATGGCATACAATTAACAATTCGTGAAATGCTCCGTCAGCTTATGTATGAGGTAGATCGTATTTATGTATCTGTTGATTTGGATGTGCTCGATATTACATTCGCCCCAGATGTACCTGCTGCAACACCAGGTGGTTTAACGGCCTGTGAATTATTTGATATTCTAAAGCTCATTGGAGAAAATGAAGGAGTCCGCCATATTGACTTTGTCTATGCCGATCCAAAGGAGGGGGATCTACGCCCCGAAACAGTGAAAATGGGTGTGACAGCATTTTTACAATGGCTAACAGGTATTCGACTGGATTACCGCAATCGTATTCAAAAAAATAACGTCCAAGGTGTCAGTAAATAATCCAGTAAAAGTCGGTTTCTCACGCAGGTCGTAAAGTGTGATGCAATCAACTTAAAAATTTTATGGCCTATAAAAAGTTATCGTTTTGCATAAAGATTGTCCAGAACAAGGGGGCTTATTGATAACAAAGGGGGAGGAAATATGGTTATAAAATTAGAATCCGAGCGTCTATGTATAGAACCTTTTACTATGGATGACGCATCCAGAATCAAAAAATTGGCTAATGACAAAAGATTAGCAGATATTCTTGGGCTTCCGCACCCATATGAATTGAAGTTCGCACAAGATTGGATTAATATGCAGCCAGAACTTATAAAACGAGGAGTCGAATACCCTTTAGGAATTGTTTCAAAAGAATCGAGAGAAATTGTAGGTACGATTACGTTAAGAATTGACAAGGTCAACAATAGAGGTGAACTTGGCTATTGGCTTGGTCAGGACTATTTGGGGAAAGGTTTTGCAACCGAAGCTGTAAATAGCATGATTCATTTTGGTTTTATCGAACTAGGTCTTAACAAAATTTGGGCATCTGCCATTTCTAGAAACAAACCATCGACTAGGGTGTTAGAAAAGTGTGGATTGCGCAAAGAAGGAACATTGAGACAAAATAGATTTTTAGTGGATACATATGAAGACGTTGATGTTTATGGGCTTTTAAAGGCAGAATACCCCGTCTCGGCTCTCTAATAAAATGATGATTATGGCGAGGCATAATGATGGAAGTTTAGGTACTGCATAAAATTAACACTATGCTATATATTGTAGATGTTCTCATATAGTTTGCTATAATAGACAATGCTTCATAAAAGTATGATAGATAAATACAATTATTGTATTGTAATAGAGAGGACTATTTATATGACAACAAAACCAAAACTTTTAATTGTGGATGGCATGGCGCTATTATTCCGTTCATTTTTTGCATCGGCTGCGATGGGGCATTATATTCGCCTGGCGGATGGGACACCTTCTAATGGTGCCCAAGGATTTGTGCGTCATGTATTAACGGCACAATCTATTATGAAGCCGACCCATCTTGCTGTTTGTTGGGATATGGGTGCACATACATTCCGTAATGAATTATTTGATGGCTATAAGGCTAACCGTCCATCACCACCAGAGGAAATGCAACCGCAATTTGATATGGCGAAAAATTTATCGCAACAAATTGGGTGGCAAAATTTCGGTGTTAAAGGAATGGAGGCAGATGATTTAATTGGCTCAATGATTACAAAGTTTCAGGATGAGGCTGACATTACGGTAATTAGCGGAGACAAGGATTTACTGCAACTTTTAAGACCATCAGCAGAAATTGCTTTTACGAAAAAAGGCTACTCAGAGTATGACGTTTATACGCATACGCGCTTTCAAGAGGAATATGGCATCGAACCTATTCAATTTGCACAGGTCAAAGCGTTTATGGGAGATACGAGTGACGGTTATCCAGGCGTTAAAGGTATTGGACCAAAGCAGGCACTTACGTTAATTCAAACATATGGTTCTATCGAAAATGTTCTTACGTCAATAGACGAATTAAAGCCAGGGCAACGCACAAAAATTAAAGAGAATCTAGATATGCTAAAATTGTCACACGAGCTTGCAACAATTCAAACGAACGTACCAATCGAGGCAGAATTAGCGAGCTTAGTATTACCTAATTACGAGCCTCAAATGTTCAAAGAAATAGAAGAACGTGGCTACACATTAATCGCCAAGCAGGCACGTTCACTGTATTCACTTATTTAACTTCTTTCAGCGGGGTGTCCAAACATCTGTATGCTTTCGGTACAAAAAACATTTGTTGCTACTGCTACGCTTAGCACTACGCTTTCGCACGAAAAACATTTGCATGCCTAGAACAAAGCAGATTCTGGGCGCAATTATGCCGAGGCATAATTAATCAACAAACATCAAGTTATCCACGCAGAGTATAGAATTATGCTCTGCTTTTATTGTACAAATTTTGAGTAAGCCTGAATTATTGATAAGAAAAGAGCGTTTCTAGCATTGCAAGCACTCGTCTAGCTCGGTGTAATTTTCACGAAGCTCAATACTTTTTCATTATCTTTAAAAGGAGCCGTTCGAATTTTACTCTCACGATTAGGGCCGCCATTATCATGGAATATTAACCACAGCTCATCATTGCGTATTTCATAGCCAATGAGGGGGACCCAATGATAGACGAAGGTAGATTTTTTATCGCGCCAATTTAAGCTGAAATATCGATCAAAGCGTATGGCGACAGGGCGACCTGCATCGATTTCCTGCATAGCTTCCTTTAACGTACAGTCACGAATATCCCATGTCGGACGGAGCCGACGAAGATTGCGAATTAGCCGCCATTTAAATAACCCGATTTTGGTGCCACCGAGAAGTTTATAAAGCTCATTTACCGAGGGAGCTTGATCTTCTAAATAATTTAAGACTACGTGTACAGTTGTAGGACCACAAGCTGAATTATGGTATTTTGGTGAAATGGATGCATCATATTGAGACTTTCCAAGTAGCGACAGTTGCTGGCGCATCATAATCTCCTTTTTAAAAAGAGCCGCATTTCAAAAAGAAATGCAGCTCGTTTTTCCATTATTGTTGTGCAGATAAGAATTCTATAACTTGCTGAGGTGTTTTAGCATTTGCACTATGTAAGTGTGCTAATTTTTCACCGTTTTGGAAAATTAGTAGGCTTGGAATACCCATTACATCATATTTGTCCGCGATTTCTGGAAGCTCATCACGGTTAAGTTCATACCAGTCATATTGGTTGTACTCTTCGATAATTGGATCGATGAACATATTCATGCGTGTGCAATCTGGGCACCATCCAGCGTAAAATTTCACTAGAACTTTTTGATCACCTGAGATAAGTTCATTAAATTGTTCAGCAGTTGTAATTGTTTTCATTAGTATTTCACTCTCCTTGCTTTCCATTCTACACATTTTTTCCTCAACCTGAAAGTTTTCTGTTTGGAATTATTGCTATCTACTTATTGTTATGTTTTCGCTCGTAAAAAACAAAAAAAGTTGTATATCGAAAAAATAATTGGTGAAAAAAGATTGCTAAATCAGACAAAATAATCTAAACTAAAAACAGAAAAAGTAGTTTTATCTTTATTCAGCAGAAGATATTAACCTCTAATCCAAAATGGTAGCTGAATGAAGATAAGCCTCAGTCGTATGTCACAGATTACGCGTAAAATGATCTGGACAAAAATACACTAAGGCAAACTTGAAATTTTTTTAGCCAAAAAATGAATGGCTATTCATTCAATGGGAGAATAAGGGGGAATTGCTTGTGACTTACAATATTAAAAAAGCTGCTGTTCTAGGTTCTGGAGTAATGGGTTCTGGAATTGCAGCACATTTAGCAAACATCGGTATTCCAACATTATTATTAGACATTGCACCGAAGGAACTAACAAAAGAGGAAGAAGCGAAAGGTCTTTCCTTAGAGCATCCTGCTGTAAGAAATCGAATCGTTAACGGAGCGCTTCAAAAGTTATTAAAGCAAAAGCCAGCACCACTTACTTCTAAGAAAAATTTATCACTACTAACGGTTGGTAACTTTGAGGACGATTTAGAGCAATTAAAAGATGTAGATTGGATTATTGAAGTTGTCGTTGAAAATTTAGCGATTAAACAAAGTCTATATGAAAAAATTGATGCTGTACGTAAGCCTGGCACAATTATTAGTTCTAACACATCTGGCATAAGTATCGATGCAATGGCAGAAGGGCGTTCAGAAGATTTTAAAAAGCATTTCCTAGGAACTCACTTTTTCAACCCGCCACGCTATTTGAAATTACTTGAAGTCATTCCGGCAAACACAACAGCGCCTGAGGTTGTAAGCTTTATGAAAACATTTGGCGAAGATGTGCTTGGAAAAGGTGTCGTACTTGCTAAAGATACACCGAACTTCATTGCCAACCGTATCGGAACGTACGGTTTACTAATTACTTTACAAGAAATGATGAAGGGTAGCTATTCGGTTGGTGAGGTGGATTCTGTAACAGGTCCACTAATCGGTCGTCCAAAATCTGCAACATTCCGAACGCTGGATGTTGTTGGTTTAGATACATTTATCCATGTAGCGAAAAACGTTTATGATCAAACAACTGGTGAAGAGCAGCAAGTATTTGCAGTGCCAGAATTCCTACAGAAAATGGTCACAAACGGCTGGTTAGGAGCAAAATCAGGTCAAGGGTTCTTCTTGAAGCAAGGTAAAGAGATTCTTGAAATTGATCCAGACACACTAGAATATAGCCCGGCAAAAAAATTAAAAACACCTTCTATTGAGATGGCAAAACAAACTCGTGGATTAGCCAATAAAGTAAAAGCACTAACATATGCGAAGGATCGCACAGGAGAGTTATTATGGGGTATCTTCGCTCCAACGCTAATTTACTCGGCACAGCTACACGGTGAAATTGCTGATGATATTGTTGCGATTGACAATGCTATGAAATGGGGCTTCGGCTGGCAGCAAGGGCCATTTGAAATATGGGATGCAATTGGTGTCAAAGATTCCGTAGCTAAAATGGAGGCTGAAGGTCGTGAAGTGCCGGCATTTGTCAAAGATATGTTAGCAAGCGGCTTTGAAACTTTCTATTCGGAAATTGACGGTGATTTAGCGTATTATAATGGCACTGAATATGTAAAAGTGCCAGTTAATGAAAAAGAAATTAACTTAAAACGCTATAAGAAAAAGCATGGTGTTATTAAATCAAATACAGGTGCTAGCTTAATAGATTTAGGTGACGGAATTGCCTTACTTGAATTCCATTCCCAATCAAATGCAATTGGCTTAGACATTATTCAAATGATTAACTTTGCAGTCGATGAAGTAGAAGCTAACTATAAAGGCTTAGTCATCGGTAACCAAGGGAAAAACTTCTGTGTTGGTGCGAATCTAGGAATGATTTTAGTAGAAGCACAGGATGATAATATTTTTGAGTTAGATTTCGTTATTAAAGCATTCCAAGATGCAATGCAAAAGATTAAATACGCTCGTAAGCCTGTTGTAGCAGCACCTTTTGCTATGACACTTGGTGGCGGAGCAGAGGTTTGCTTACCAGCTGCACATATTCAAGCAACAATGGAAACGTATATGGGCTTAGTGGAAGTCGGCGTAGGATTAATTCCTGGCGGCGGCGGTAATAAGGCACTTTACCAAAAATTCATCAAAGGGCTACCAAATGGTGTTGAGGTAGACTATCAACATATTGCAAATAAAGTATTTGAAACAGTTGCGATGGCAAAAGTTTCGACGTCTGGCGAAGAAGCACGTGAAAATAACTTCTTAAACTTTGCTGATGGGATTTCTGTTAACCCAGATCACCAACTATATGATGCAAAACAAGCTGCACTAGCGCTTTATGAGGCAGGCTATCAACCACCTGTACCTGCGAAAGTTCCTGTAGTCGGTGCATCAGGCTACGGTACGCTATTAATCGGTGCGCAAGGATTGTTTGAATCAGGCTATATTAGTGAACATGATTTAAAAATAGCTAAAAAATTAGCGTATGTCATTGCTGGTGGTAAAGTTCCATATGGCACATTAGTAGATGAACAATACCTATTAAACCTTGAGCGTGAGGCGTTCCTAAGCTTAGTTGCAGAACCTTTATCTCAACAAAGAATGCAACACATGCTTTTAAAGGGAAAACCGCTGCGTAACTAACTTTAACTTCTTTCAGCAGGAGTCTCCTAACTCTATAAGTGGTGAGATGAATGCGAATTCAAGTCACTTTTCAGCGGGTATCCAACATCCGCTGAAATAGAGGAACTCAGTCTAAGAACGCCACGTCCTGTGGCAACGACTGAGTGACCAACATCGTGTTGGCCTAAAGCCTCCGGCGGATGTCACGGAATCGGAAAGGAGTTCTTAAAGGATGTTAGCCTAAGATCATTGCATCCATGCGATAATGGCTAACTGACCTGCATCGGTAAAAACGCCACGTCCTGTGGCATTACCGAAATGACCGACATTGTGTCGGCCCTCGTGCAGGCCTAAGCACAAAGCCGATTCCGGACGCAATTATGCCAGAGGCATAATTGATAATACGAAATTAACCATACTTGCACATGAAACAAAGGGGGATTAATACGATGCGTGAAGCCGTTATTGTAGCAGGAGCACGAACTCCGATTGGAAAAGCGAAGAAGGGTTCTTTAGCAACAGTTAGACCAGATGATTTTGGAGCGGTTGTTGTCAAAGAAACATTAAAAAGAGCGGGCTATGAAGGTCCGATTGACGATTTAATTTTAGGGTGTGCAATGCCAGAAGCTGAGCAAGGCATGAACGTAGCACGTAATATAGGAGCGCTTGCCGGGTTACCAGATACAACACCAGCGCTGACAATTAATAGATTCTGTTCATCAGGTTTACAAGCAATCGCTTTTGCAGCAGAGCGTGTTATGCTAGGACATTCTAAGGCGATTCTTGCTGGTGGAGTCGAGTCTATGAGTATGGTGCCAATGGTAGGTAATACACCTCGCTTAAATCCAACGCTAGCAGAAACTGCTCCCCAATATTATATGGGGATGGGGCACACAGCAGAGGAAGTGGCACGTCAATACAATGTAAGTAGAGAAGATCAGGATGCATTTGCTGTTCGTTCACATGAGCTTGCAGAAAAAGCGATTAAAGAAGGTAAATTCAATGATGAAATCGTACCAATCGAAGTAGAGCAGCATTATGTAGATGACAACAACAAGCCACAGGTGAAAAAATTCACGTTTAGCATGGATGAAGGTGTACGTCCAGGTACATCTGTAGAAGGTTTAGCGAAGCTTCGTCCAGCCTTCCATGTTAAGGGCAGTGTTACAGCTGGTAATGCCTCTCAAACTTCAGACGGTGCAGCGGCAGTACTTGTAATGGATCGTGAGGAAGCAGAAAAGCAAGGGCTTACACCAATGGCGAAGTTTTTAGGCTTTGCAGTTGGTGGTGTACCTCCTGAGGTGATGGGTATTGGACCAATCGTGGCGGTACCTAAAGCACTTGAAATTGCAGGGTTAGTCATTGATGACATTGATTTATGGGAAATTAACGAAGCATTTGCGTCACAATCCTTACAGGTCGTACGTCAATTAGGCATCGACCAAAATAAAGTAAATGTCAATGGTGGAGCGATTGCCGTAGGTCACCCACTTGGTGCAACTGGAGCCATTCTAACATTAAAGCTTATTCATGAATTGAAGCGTCAAGGTAAGAAGTATGGCGTCGTGACAATGTGTATTGGTGGCGGAATGGGTGCTGCAGGGGTATTTGAAATTTTATAACTTAATTCAACGTTCGAAGAAATAGGGATAGTTGCTAGATCAGCTTGGAGTGCAGCGTTTCCGGTTGCCTCCGAACACAGTGCTTCAAGCTTTTCTATATATTGGGGATTAAAGCTACTAACAATAGATAAATAGGGAGGAATTTAGCATGACAGAAAAAACAACGGATTTCATTAAAGGCGGCGGATTTATTATTGAAGATGTGGAATTAGATCGTGTATTTACACCAGAAGATTTCACAGATGAGCATAAAATGATTGCTAAAACAACTGAAGAGTATGTAGCAAATGAAGTGTTACCAGTCGTTGAAAATTTAGAACACCATGAATTTGAGCATTCGGTTCGTCTACTAAAAAGTGCAGGTGAACTCGGCTTATTAAGCGCAGATGTACCTGAAGAATATGAGGGTCTGGGATTAGACAAAGTTTCTTCTGCATTAATCGCAGAAAAAATGTCTGTTGCTGGCGGCTTCTCTATTACACATGGTGCGCACGTAGGTATTGGTTCTTTACCAATTGTACTTTTCGGAAATGAAGAGCAAAAGCAAAAGTATTTACCGAAGCTTGCGTCAGGTGAATTAATTGCTGCTTACGCATTAACTGAGCCAGGTTCAGGTTCTGATGCATTAGGTGCAAAAACAACTGCGAAGTTAAATGATGCAGGGACACATTATATTTTAAATGGAGAAAAGCAATGGATTACAAATGCAGGCTTTGCAGATGTATTTGTTGTCTATGCGAAAATCGATGGTGATAAATTCACGGCATTTATCGTTGAACGTGACTTTAATGGCGTTTCGGTTGGCGCAGAAGAGAAAAAAATGGGGATCAAATCTTCATCGACACGTACATTAATCCTTGAAGATGCAGAAGTACCTGTAGAAAACCTTTTAGGTGAAGTAGGTCGCGGACACGTAATTGCTTTTAATATTTTAAATATCGGGCGCTATAAATTAGGTGTTGGAACAATTGGTGGCTCAAAGCGTGCATTAGAGCTTGCCATTCAATATACAAACCAACGTCAGCAGTTTAAAACAAAGCTGTCTGATTTCAATCTAACAAAAGAAAAACTATCAACAATGGCATCGCACTTATATGCATCTGAGTCATTAAACTATCGTACAGTAGGTTTATTTGAGGATCGTTTAAGCCAGCTAAGCCCAGATGAGCAAAAGCAAGGGAAAGTGATTGCTGGCGCAATTGCTGAGTATGCTATTGAATGTTCTATTGCTAAAGTATTTGGTTCTGAGACTTTAGATTACATTGCGGATGAAGCGGTTCAATTACACGGTGGTTACGGCTTTATGGCTGAATACGAAGTGGAGCGTATTTATCGTGATTCTCGTATTAATCGTATTTTTGAAGGTACTAATGAAATTAACCGTATGATTGTACCAGGTACATTTATGAAGAAAGCATTAAAAGGTGAATTACCATTGCTACAAGTTGCTCAAAACTTACAACAAGAGCTGCTTATGCTAATGCCTGAAGATGTAGGCACAGAACCGCTAGCACAGGAAAAATATCTTGTGAAAAATGCGAAGAAAATTGCTGTATTAGCAGCAGGCTTAGCAGCACAACGCTACGGCGCGAAGCTTGATCAAGAGCAAGAAGTATTGGTGAATATTGCTAATATCGCAAACCAATTATTCGCGATGGAATCAGCTGTATTACGTACAGAAAAAGCGATTGCTCGTGACGGTGCTGAAAAAGCGCATCAAAAATTACTGTACACTCAAATCTTCTGCCAAGAAGCATTTGCAGAAATTGAAAAAGAGGCAAAAGATACGATTCTTGCTTCAGCAGACGGCGACGCTGCACGCATGACATTGTCTGCACTACGTAAATTAACTCGCAACAACCCATACAACTTAATCGCGAAGAAACGCGAAGCTTCTGTTAAATTAATTGAAGCAGAAAAATTTGTAGTTTAATATGCAAAATAACCCTAGCTATCCGAGATGTGATAGCTAGGTTTTTTTGTTTGTTGAAAATAAAAGTGTAGCTCTTTGGCAAAACGAGGGGTTGATTTCCGTTCCGACTGGGCGCTTTGTGCGATTGTTGGCATGTTATCAGCGATTCTTAGTATCTTATCGGTGCTCGGCATTTTGGAGCGTCTAGCCACTCTCTGCGCTTTTGTTGCGGCTCATCGGATGCTAGTGGCCTGGAACTCCAATTAACCCACGGTTAGCATGAGGAGTTTCATTTTGGTTCGTAATGGTTATGATGGTATACTACAGAAAATGAGGGATACACTGAAAATGTAGTTCCTAAAAATGATAGTAGAGGAGCCTATAAATGACGATTCAATTTATTCAATATCCGAAATGTACTACTTGCAAAAAAGCTCAAAAATGGCTAAATGACAATGGGGTTTCATACGAAGAGGTACACATTGTCGAACAACCACCTACAAAGGACGAATTATCAAACTTATGGCAAGCTAGTGGACAACCTTTAAAGAAATTTTTTAATACTTCTGGTATGAAATATCGAGAGCTTGGCTTGAAAGATAAACTTGCTGCAATGACTGAAGAAGAGCAGCTTGAACTGCTGGCATCAGATGGTATGTTGATTAAACGTCCGATAGTAACCGATGGAAAAAAAGTTACTTTAGGGTTTAAAGAATCAGATTTTGAGCAAGCTTGGAAATGACGCTTGTAACTTGTTTCAGTAAAGGTTGTATGTAGTGAAAGCGAAGCGTCAGGTCAGAAGTCTTCACCTCTATATGGTTGAGATGAATGAGGCATAATTGATTCTTGTTTTTATGGTAGAAGTATGGCACACTGAAAATGAATATATTACATATTTATGGAGGGGTTTTTTGCATGAGCACACCTAAAGACTTACGTTACTCTGAAGAGCACGAATGGGTAAAAGTAGAAGATGGTAAAGTACGTATCGGTATTTCTCATTTCGCACAAGCTGAACTTGGAGATATCGTTTTCGTTGAGCTTCCACAAGTTGGCGACGAAATCAAAACTGATGATCCATTCGGTAGCGTAGAATCTGTTAAAACAGTTTCTGAATTATACGCACCAATCTCAGGTACAGTAGTTGAAGTAAATGCAGATTTAGAAGATAGCCCAGAATTCGTTAATGAATCACCATATGAAAAAGCATGGATGATCGTAGTAGAGCCTGCTGATGCTTCAGAAATTGAAAAGCTTATGACAGCTGAGCAATACGAAGAAATGATTGCAGAATAAGACAAGCCTTTAGCTTCTTTCAGCAGGTGTCCAAACATCAACTAAAAGAAGTTAAAGCCTCCGGCGTATGTCACGGAATCGGATAGGAGTGCTTAAAGGATGTTAGCCATCATCGCATCCATGCGATAATGGCTAACTGGCCTGCATCGGTAAAAACGCCACGTCCTGTGGCATTACCGAAATGACCGACATCGTGTCGGCCATCGTGCATGCCTAAGCACAAAGCCGATTCCGGACGCAATTATGTCGAGGCTAAATTAATCAGAAAAACGTCGGAAACTACCGACGTTTTTTATTATCCTCATTCATTCTTCCACTATAGTTGGTGAAGTAAATGCAAGTATATTCCTTTATTAATAGGTATCTAACTGTATCAACGACAAGGTTTATTGATATAATGAATTATAAGGGCTATGTCTAAATGGGGGTGGCGTGATGTTCGAGGGAAAATGCTTAATTGTCGAAGGCCGATCGGATAAACTTCAAATCGAACCTATTTTAAATGAAGACGTAAAAATACTTTGTACAAATGGTACAATTGGTGTGCATCAATTAGAAGAGCTACTCGATCCATATGAGGGTTGTGAGCTTTATACATTTTTTGATGCAGATACATCAGGTAATAAGCTACGGGCATTAATGGACAGACATTATCCAGAGGCTGAGCATTTACGGACGATGCCAACATATAAGGAAGTTGAGACAACTCCGAGGAAAGTGTTAGCGGCGATATTGCTTCGTGCACATTTCTCAATCCATAATGAGTATATTTTGTAAGGTTGCGTGAAAAAGATGGAAGAATGGTCAATAGAGCAGTGGAACGCGGCTATCCAGTCCGGTGAAAAGGCTGCCTTTTATTTATATACGCCAATGTGTGGAACGTGCGCAGTTGCATCGAAAATGATGATGGTTGTTGAACAATTGTTGCCACAACTACAGGTTGGTAAAGCGAATATAAATTTTATAGAGCAAATAGCTTATGATAATAAAATCGAAAGTGTACCATGTTTACTCGTATATGAAGGCGGAGAAATGACAGCAAAGGTTTATGCCTTTCAATCTGTACCGTATTTATACGAATTGTTAAAAAATTAATTGACGGAATATTAATCGCGTGGTAAAGTAACAAATATATTAAAAAAACAATAAATATATCGAACTCTTATAAAGAGCGGCGGAGGGAAGTGCCCTATGAAGCCCAGCAACCATCACAAACGTGAAAAGGTGCCAAATCACCCAAAGATTTATCTTTGAAAGATGAGAGAACGGTTTAGCGTATAAGTTACGTGACCCCTTCTACTTGTCTATAAGTGAAGGGGTTTTTTTAACTTCTTTCAGCGGATGTCCAAACACCTGTACCTGTCACTACGCTTTCGGTACAAAAGAAATCCGCTGAAATAGAGGAACTCAGTCTAAGAACGCCATGTCCTGTGGCGATAAAACGAAGCGACAGCAACACGGTTTTATCTGTGCGAAAGCGAAGCGACAGCAACAACAACGACTGAGTGACCTTATGCCGAGGCATAATTGATATGAGAAAAGGAGAATTCGCTATGATTAATCTTCAAAATATTACGAAGAAATACAAAACTACGAATGGCGAATTAACAGCAGTTAAAGACGTCAACCTTTCTATTAATAAAGGTGAAATTTTCGGCATTATCGGCTATAGTGGCGCTGGTAAAAGTACAATGATTCGCTTGTTAAATGGGTTAGAAAAGCCTACATCTGGTACGGTGACGGTTAACAATCAAGAGTTTTCATCCATAAAGGGGCAAAAGCTTAGGGATGCTAGACAAAAGGTAAGTATGATTTTCCAGCATTTCAATTTACTTTGGTCTAGAACTGTTGCAGAAAACATCGCTTTCCCACTCGAAATCGCAGGTGTGCCAAAGGCAAAACGTGAAGCACATGTGAAAGAATTGATTGCACTAGTTGGCTTGGAAGGGCGCGAAAAAGCATATCCATCACAACTATCAGGGGGACAAAAACAACGGGTAGGTATCGCTCGTGCACTTGCTAATAATCCAGAGGTATTGTTATGTGATGAGGCAACATCCGCACTCGATCCAGAGACGACAGATGCTATTCTTGATCTACTTGTCGATATTAACGAACGATTAGGTCTAACGATTGTGTTAATTACACATGAGATGCACGTTATTCGTAAGATTTGTCATCGTGTAGCGGTTATGGAAGCTGGAGAAATTGTAGAACGTGGTGAAGTATTACAAGTATTCCAAGCTCCACAAGCGGCCATTACGAAAAAATTCGTTTCTCAAATTACAGATACGAAGGAAACACAGGAAACTGTGGCACAAATTAAAGCAAATTATCCTAATGGACAACTTGTGAAGCTAATCTTTGTAGGAGAAAAAACAGAGCAGCCTGTCATTTCACATCTTGTGAAACAGTTTGATGTAGAAGTAAGTATTGTACATGGTAATATTTCGCAAACGAAAAATGGAGCGTACGGTACACTTATTGTGCAAATTGATGGCTTAGTGGCCAATGTTGCTGCTGCACTTAGCTACTTAAATACAGTTGAAGTACAAACGGAGGTGATTGCAAATGCTAACTAGTCTCTTTCCGAATGTCGACTGGGAAAAAATGTGGGACGCTACGTATGAAACATTGTACATGACAACAATTTCTACGGTCATCACATTTATACTTGGATTAGTAATTGGAATCTTATTATTTTTATCAAGTCCCAACCAACTATGGGCCAATAAAATTGTGAATTTTTTAACAGGATCAATCGTTAATATTTTCCGTTCGATCCCATTTATCGTATTGATTATCTTATTAATTCCATTTACGAAATTTTTACTCGGCACAATTCGTGGCGCAGACGCGGCTTTACCAGCATTAATTATTGGAGCTGCACCATTTTATGCACGAATGGTATTAATTGCCTTGCGCGAAATTGATAAAGGTGTTATTGAAGCGGCTCGTTCAATGGGTGCCAAAACGTCAACGATTATTTGGAAAGTATTAATTCCCGAATCGTTACCAGCGCTTATTTCTGGTCTTACTGTAACGGCTGTAGCGCTTGTTGGTTATACTGCGATGGCAGGTATTATCGGTGCAGGTGGTCTAGGAAACTTAGCATTCTTAGATGGCTTCCAACGTAATCGCTCAGATGTAACTTTAATGGCGACTATATTAATCTTAATAGTAGTATTTATTATTCAATGGATTGGCGACTTCATTACAGCGAAAACAGATAAACGTTAAAAAGAGCATCACACTACAAACATTTGGTTATCTCGGTTTTATACCGCTAACATATTTAATATAAGTAAAAAGGGAGAGTAATAAAATGAAGAAGTTATTAACAGGTTTATTTTTATCTGTATTAGTACTAGCTCTAGCCGCTTGTGGTGCTGGTAAAAAAGAAGAAACAGGCTCAAGCTCATCATCTAGTGATAGTGACAGTAAAGAAAATGTAACATTAACAGTAGGTGCTTCGAATACACCACATGCTATTATTTTGGAAAAAGCAAAACCAATTTTAGCTAAAGAAGGCATCGATCTTAAAATTGAAAAATATCAAGACTATGTATTACCAAACCAACATTTAGAATCTGGCGAACTTGACGCGAATTACTTCCAACACCTACCTTTCTTAGAGCTTAGCATGAAAGAGAATGGTTATGACTTTGTAAATGCTGCTGCTATTCACATTGAACCAATCGGAATTTACTCTAAAAAATATAAATCTCTTGAGGATCTTCCAGAGGGGGCAACAATTTTACTTTCTAGCTCAGTTTCAGACCACGGTCGTATGCTTTCATTGTTAGAAGCTAAGGGCTTAATTAAATTAAAAGATGGTGTTGATAAAACAGCAGCAGAAATAAAAGATATCGCAGAAAACCCTAAAAACTTCAAATTCGATGCAAATACAGCGCCTGAAATGCTTGTACAAATGTACGAAAATAATGAAGGTGATGCGGTTCTAATCAACTCGAACTTTGCAATCGATAACGGCTTAAATCCATTGAAAGATGCAATTTCTCTTGAAGATAAAGAATCTCCATATGTAAATATTGTCGCTGTACGTGCAGGTGATGAAACAAAACCTGAAATTAAAAAATTAATAGAAGTATTAAAATCTAAAGAAATCCAAGACTTCATTATTGAAGAATGGAAAGGCTCAGTTGTACCAGTTAAATAATTGGAATTTATCGAAAAAAGGGTATGTAAGCATGAAAGCTTACATATCCTTTTTTTTGTCGGAAAAAGAATAAATGCGTATAGATTAACAAAGGTTGATGTTCACTCCGGGTTCTTTTCCGTGGCCATTTGCTTCAATATCCTCTATGGACTGCTGTCACCTTTCATAATGCATGTCAAAAAAATACTATATTGTTACAGTCTTAAAGGGACTTTTTTTCTTGTTTAAAGAAGGGTGGTCTTTCGTCAGAAAAATATAACTTTTTTTCAAAAGAAGTCTTCTTTTGTATTTCATGACAAAAATATAATATATTTTAAAGGTGACTGATTTACCAAATATTTTATATAGTAATTGTTAAGTAATATTTATTACTATAGTTGTTGTGTTTGTAAATCAAAAAAATGATAGAAAAATAATAGAGGAGAATGAAATATTTCTTACATCACTGGAGTGAACACAAATGAATAAATTAATCATTGCAGAAGACATCATGCAGGAGCATGAGGTGAAGGGTTATTTTGAAATTTTACGTGAAAGTGTTATTCGCTCGCGTTTAACAATGACGGCAGTCTTTTTTAAATTAGCTAGTTCCTCACAAGGAACTGATATAGAACGTAATCAAGTGAATCATCAAATTTCAGCTTTTCTGACATCAAAAATACGAAAAACAGATTTACTTTTCCAATTAGCGGATGGCGTACATTGGGGAATATTTTTTCTGCAAAGTAGTGAAGTTGAAGTAAGGGCGTTTTTAAAACGGATTTTTGCAATTCTTAAGCAAGAAAGGGAATATCAGCAAATAGCTTTAAAAGCCTCCATTACTGAAATAAGAAATAATAGCGCTAACTTTGAAACGTTGTTAGACAAGAATAAGCAAAAACTAGCAGATGATGAACAGCAGATTTGGTCAATAGAACAGGTTACAGATTATAGTGTACAATCGATGGAACAAGTAAAGGTTAGTATTATTGAACAAAGTGCAATCTTTAGAAAAGTGCTAGAAACAACGTTCACTCACTTAGACATTCCTCATTTTACGCTAGACGTTGCTACCTATGAAGATGGCTATAGTTTTTTACAGTCCGAAACCTATAAAACAGGCCATATGCATTTAGTTGTCATGAACGATATTTTACCACGTAAAAATGGCTTAGAAATTTTGCACATTTTACGAGAAATGCCGAATGAGAAAAAGTTCATCATTTATATGATGTCGGAACGAAACTCAGAAGGGGCGACACTTAATGCTTATGAAGGTGGAGTCGATGAATTTATCGTAAAACCATTTAATTTACGTTTGTTAGAAGCAAAAATCAGGAGCACATTTGCGAGGTTTTGGCTATGATCGAGCTATCGATTTCTTTTCTTTTAACGGTCATCGTTGTTTTATTAGTCATGTTATTTTTATTTACGATATATCTACTTTTGCAACATGGGTGGGAGATTCGCTTTGCAAAAACACGTGATACTTATGTACAAAACTATTCACAGCACTGGTACAACTATTTATTCAATGATGAAAATTTCTCTATTGTGCTTGTACCCCGTGGAAGAGCTCAAGTAGCAGCTATCGAAATAATCTTTTCATCGTATTTGAAAAATATAACGAATGAAAAAGTTGAACATAAAATCAAAGAGTTTTCTAATCGCTATTTAAAAAAGTTTTATGAAAAGGATTTAGCAAGTAAACGTTGGAGCATTAGGATGAATGCTTTATATCGAATTGCTGATTTACAGATAGATGAATTATTAGATACTTGTCAACAATTCGAGAAAGCCAAAATTTCGGAGGAAGAATATTTTCAGTTGTTAAAAATATACTCTATCTTCCGACAAGAATTGTTTATCGAGAAAATTAAAGAATTGAGCATTCATTATTCTGAAAGCGAATATAGAAGATTATTTGTATTGTTAGAGGATTCCGTATTTATTCGATTGTTTGAAGACTTTAATAGCTGGGCGAAAAATATTCAATACGCTGTAATTGATACTGCAGCTGTCAAAAGAAACATGCAATATATTGAGAAATTAAAACAGCTATTAACATATGAGGAACCAGAAATAAAAATAAGAGCATTAAAGGGTCTTTACGAAATTGGTGTCATTGATGAAATCGATCCTTATGTGCCATTTGTGGCATCAGATATGTGGGAAGTAAGATTAATGATTGCAAAAATCTTTAAGCATGTGCCGCTAGAATATACCTATGCTTATTTAGAACAGCTTCTTGAAGATGAAAATTGGTGGGTACGATCACAGGCAGCAAAAACAATTGCAGAAAATAGAGAAGGAATTGCAAAATTACAGCAATTTATGGAGTCTTCAAACGACCAATATGCAATTGAAATGGCACAGGAAACAGTAGTCAGAAGGCAGGGGATCAAATGAAATTAATGTTAGATTATTGTACGTGGTTCTTTGGCGGCATTATTATGTTTTATATGTTATTCGTTATTGTTTCGTATTGCGCAATGTTTGTAATTGCCATGCTAGATTTACGCAAACGCTATAAATTAGATCCCTCAGAATATGATGATGCGTATATCGATGCCTTCTACTCAAAACCAGTATCCTTACTAGTCCCTGCTTACAACGAGGAGGTTGGAGTTGTAGATACAGTCTATTCATTGTTGAATTTACGATATCCGCAAACAGAAATTATCATTATTAACGATGGTTCTACCGACACTACACTGCAAACTGTCATCGAGCATTTCCGAATGAAACCCGTTGATAAAATTGTTCGTACAAATATCCCTACAAAAGAAGTTAAACAAATTTATGAATCAGAAATCTATCAGAATTGTATTCTAGTAGATAAAGAAAATGGCGGTAAGGCAGATGCATTAAATGTAGGGATCAATGTTTCGCAATATCCTTATTTTTGCTCTATTGATGGTGATTCAATTTTAGATGAAAAATCCTTACTTCGTGTAATGAAGCCGATTATTTTATCTAATGGTGAAGTGATTGCGGCAGGTGGAAATATTCGAATTGCCAATGGAGCGAAAATGCAGCTTGGTGCTGTTACTGCAACCCACTTACCGAATAACTACTTAGTCATCATGCAAATAATAGAATATTTGCGAGCTTTTTTAATGGGGCGAATCGCTTTAAGTAAATTCAATCTTGTGCTTATTATTTCCGGAGCATTTAGTGTCTTTTCGAAGGAATGGGCTGTGGAAGCGGGCGGTTATTCAACGAATATTATTGGAGAAGACATGGAGCTTGTCGTGAATATTCACCGTTTGATAAGAAAGAAAAAAGAAAAGAAACGTATTGAATTTGTACCAGATCCTGTGTGCTGGACGGAAGCACCTCAGACATTAGGGGTTTTGCGAAATCAACGTAGACGTTGGCATCAAGGATTATTCGAAAGTCTTTGGAAGCATAAAACGATGACATTCAACCCAAAATATGGCTTGTTAGGGTTTATTGCATTGCCTTATTTTTGGCTTGTAGAATGCCTAGGTCCAATTGTTGAGCTAGGTGGTTATATTTATATCGTAGTAGCATTTTTCTTAGGGAAAATCTATTATGAAGCAGCGGTAATACTGTTGCTGCTCTTCGTTATTTATGGAGTTATTTTTTCAATTGCATCTATACTATTCGAAGCATGGACAATGAACACTTACCCGAGAAAGAAAGAGCTATTACGAATGATACTTTTAGCATTTACTGAAATTTTTTGGTATCGACCACTCACTCTTTTATGGCGCTGTGAAGGATTAGTTCGGTTTGTGCTAAGAAAAAGCGATTGGGGCAATATGAAGCGTGTCGGTATTGCTGAAAAGGAGAAAAGTGTATGAAGCGAATATATATAGGGGTCATAGCTACTCTAATTCTCATTGTTACACCTATAGCATGGTGGTATTTGAGCGATGAAAAACCGCTGAACGTCGCGATCCTAGATAAAACGGTTTCGAACGAAACATATCGAGAGCATTTAGGTGTGAATTGGTTTTTAAACCATTATAAATACACAATTGATCATCAACCATATGATGCACAAAAGAATTACTATGGTACGATTCCGAATGATAAAACGAAAAGAGTATCTGAAAAAAAGTTTCCGACCGACTATAGCAATTATGATGTTATTTATTTGGCAGATACGTATGGTGTTTATAAGGATGATTTAATTGAAAAAAAGCGTCTAGGTAAACGCTCAGAAAAAATTGTTGGTGGCTTAGAAATGGAAGAATGGCAATCAATAGTAGGTCGTTTAGCAAGCAACAAGAAAAGTATGCTTATAGCTGAATACAATACATTTGCGTCACCAACATCAGAGGCAGTTAGAAAAGAGCTACAGGACTATTTAGGAATATCATGGTCTGGATGGATTGGGCGTTATTTTGATGAGCTTGATTATCATAAAAACTCAGAAATCCCGCAATGGGTCATAGATGAACATGGTGATAATTGGCCATATAAGGGCGGTGGCTTTCTTCTATTTAATGAAATTACAGAAAAGCTCATTGTGCTGGAACTGGACAAGCATGTAAAAACAGAAGGTATTCAGGTGCAATTTACTGAAGAAGGGCAAAAATTCTTTCATACCTCCGCTAGTGCAGAATATGGCTATTGGTTTGATATTATCACGCCTAAATATGCGGAGGATGCTCTTGCTAATTATAAATGGGACTTAACAAAAGATGGAGAAAAACTATTAAAGGACAACGATATTCCGCAGCAATTTGCGGCTATCGTTTCACAGGATAAACGTTACACTACAAGCTATTACTTTGCTGGAGATTTCAACGATATGTCACGGGTACCGAACCTTTATAAAATAAAGGGTTTACCGACTATTTATAAATATGCTGAAAAGTATGCAGATAGTTCATTTTACTGGTCGATTTATATACCAGTCATGCATAAAATTTTTGAAACGTTTGAGCAGAAAGAGGTGAAAGAAAACGTTAATCATGAAAAACAAAATTATAATGCACGTATTCAAGGTGAATCATTTGAAGTCTTACACGATGGGAAATGGGAGCCACTAGTCTTTAAGGGCGTTAATATCGGCATGGGGAAACCGGGAGCATTCCCTGGCGAGGCCGCAATTACGGAAGAAGAGTACTATCGCTGGTTCCGTCAAATTGCTGAGATGAATGCCAATACGATTCGTGTCTATACATTACACCCGCCAGGTTTTTATCGGGCACTTGCTAAATACAATGAGGAAAACCCAGATAAACCATTGTATGTATTGCATGGTGTGTGGATTAATGAGGAAGGCTTGTCTAATTCATTAGATGCCTATGATGAAACTACTTTAAAGGATTTCCAAGTAGAAATGAAGCGCATGGTAGATGTTATCCACGGTAATACTTATGTGAAGCCAGTAGCAGGACATGCTTCAGGCTTATACGATGTTGACGTTTCAAAATATGTTATTGGCTGGGTGCTAGGAATCGAATGGTATCCGCACATGGTAGTCGGTACGAACGAAAAACACGCTAATATAGGCGAATACAATGGGACGTATTTTGAGACGAAAAATGCTGCACCATTTGAGCATTGGTTAGCGGAGCAAATGGATCTTATTACTACTTATGAAAAGGATAAATACAATTGGATTCGCCCAATGAGCTTTACTAACTGGGTAACAACCGACTTGCTAGACCATCCGTCTGAACCTTCTGAGGATGAAGATTTGGTAGGAGTCAATCCAAATGTCATTTATACGAAGGGGGAAATGCAGGCGCCAGGACAATTTGCTTCCTATCATGTGTATCCATATTACCCTGACTTCTTTAACTTCGACCAAAAATATTTAAATTATAAAGATTTCCGGGGCAATAACAATAGTTATGCAGGATATTTAAAGGACTTACATGAAGCTCATCGTATGCCAGTTCTTATTGCGGAATTTGGAATCCCGGCAGCTCGCGGTATGACACATGAAAATGTTTATGGCTGGAATCAGGGGCATATGTCCGAACAGCAGCAGGGTGAAACACTTCAACATTTATATGAAGATATTATGCATGAAGGCTTGCTAGGAGGTCTTATCTTTACATGGCAGGACGAGTGGTTTAAGCGGACTTGGAATACGATGGATTATGATGACCCGAATCGTCGACCATTTTGGTCCAATGCACAAACGAATGAACAGCAATTTGGCGTGCTAAGCTTTGATAGGTTTAAAGTAAAAGTAGACGGCAATACAACGGAGTGGAAAGGTACACAACTGTACAATACCTCACCTTCAGATACAACAGATTTTGCTGTCGATTATGATGAAAGATATTTGTATTTCAAATTAAAAAGTGATGTTTTAGAAAAAGCTTCACCTCGTATTTTACTTGATGTAGTACCAAACCAAGGAAATACATCGGCAACATCAATAAAAGATATGACGTTTTCAAATGGCATAGATTTTATGGTGGAATTAAATAAAAGTGAAGACTCTCGAGTTGTCATCGATCAGTACTATGATTTCTATGATTATTTTTACGGTCACAATTTAAAAATGATTCCGCCCCGTACGTCAGCTGTCACAAAAAATAGTGGTAAGTTTGCGCCGATTAACTATGTGCTAAATAAACAGCTATACTTACCAGAGCAAAAAATTACAACCGATTTTAGTTATTATGAAACCGGGAAGCTGCTTCAAGGGAACGCCAATCCAAAAGCAAAAGATTATAATTCATTAGTAGACTATACATGGTCGGATGATCATGTGATTGAGCTACGAATTCCTTGGTTACTAATCCAAGCAAAAGATCCGAGCCAGCGTGAGTTTATCGGAGACCTATATAAGGATGGGAAGGAAGCTTCGTCTAAAGTCGATAATATTTATATTGGTGTCGTTTTTGTAGATAAGGACGGTAAGGTTATGAAATCATTACCAGAGACAAAAGATCATATCTTACCGGCGCTCTCTGCTTATTCTTGGGAACAATGGCAAACGCCAAAGTATGAAGAGCGTTTAAAACAATCATATTATATTTTACAAAAATTATTTAAAGCGTATTAAATAGAGGCTTAGGATAGGTGAGTATTCGCCTATTCTAAGTTTTTTGTATTTTTATCAGAAAATACAAAAAAGTTTTACAATTATGTCTATTTCACAAACTGTATATTCTCTCAACTGTTTATGGTAAATTACTAATATTACATTCTGGAAAGACAGTTGTATTTTTAAGGAGGACAAAATAATGAAGCTTAAATTTGGTCTATTGGCAAAAATTATTGTCGCTATTTTGTTAGCGGTAATACTCGGAAGTGTTATGCCAGAGCCAATTGTACGTATATTTGCAACATTCAATGGCTTATTCGGTAATTTTTTAAATTTTGTTGTACCACTTATTATTATTGCATTTATTGCTCCGGGCATTGCTCAGCTTGGGAAAGGCTCAGGGAAATTATTAGGTTTGGCAACATTCTTTGCCTATTTCTCAACTATCATTGCAGGAATATTTGCCTTTTTGGTAGCGCGCAATGTGTTGCCCACTTTCATATCAAATGGTGCTATGGAAAGCATGAAAAACCCAGAGGAATTTTTAGCACAGGCATTCTTTAAAGTTGAAATGCCGCCATTAATGGGTGTTATGTCAGCATTAATTTTTGCATTTATCGTAGGGATTGGAATGACAGCCATTCAAAGTGATGTGATGAAACGCGGTTTTGAAGAGTTTAATAAGATCATTGAAAAATTAATTTCATTTGTTATTATTCCACTTTTACCATTTCATATTTTTGGTATCTTCTTGAACATGACATTTGGTGGGCAAGTCGCAAAAATTTTATCTGTCTTCGCAATTGTCTTCGTACTTATAATTGTGATGCATTGGGTAATATTGCTAGTGCAATACACTGCTGCGGGAACTTTAAATAAGAAAAATCCACTTATGTTACTTCGAACAATGTTACCTGCGTATTTTACAGCATTGGGCACACAATCATCAGCTGCAGCTATTCCGATTACATTGCGACAATCACAAAAAACTGGAGCTTCAGAAAAAGTAACGAATTTTACAATCCCACTTTTTGCAACCATTCATTTATCAGGTAGTACGATCACAATCGTAACTTGTTCTTTAGGTGTTATGATGATGAACGGTATCGATATAGGTTTTGCACAATATATCGGCTTTATCTTTATGCTAGGTATTACAATGGTTGCTGCACCAGGTGTTCCGGGAGGAGGAGTCATGGCAGCAATTGGTTTACTACAAACAATGCTCAGCTTCGATGAAACAATGGTTGCGCTTATGATAGCGCTGTACGTAGCGCAAGATAGCTTTGGTACAGCTACAAATGTAACTGGAGATGGCGCATTATCTATGATTGTTGATCGTTTCAACAAAAAAACTAATTAATACAGGATGAGTCATGGACAGCATCATCTAAGCAAAAAAAAATCGCCTGCTACGGCGATTTTTTTTTTTGCTTAGGATTTAGTTGCTAACCGAGTATACTGATGTTGGAGTTTTCTTAAAGATTAATGAGAGAGTGCATGGATTTACTAATAATTTAAGAGCCTTTAAAAGAATAGTGATTTTTTTTTGTTACAAATTATTACAGTTTATGCTTGCTAAAAGTTAATAAAATTTCATGATTATGTAGGGAGTTATTGAAAAAAAACGTAGTGCTAAAGAATTGAATTTAAGGTTTTGTTAGAAAAAAATGCGATAAGATAGTTGTTTTTTCATTTTGTATGGAATTTGTTTAGAAAATGTTTAGTTTTATTTAGTACTATATGTGTAAAGAGATATAAATTTCAAAATTGTGGATTATATTACTGAGAATGGGTGTGGAAATGAGGGGGATTCATAATACAAAAGAATGAAGTGTAAAAGAATTAGCAATTGAGAAGTAGTCTTTGAATTTAAAATACCTTAGACAAGGAGTAATTGCTTATGGGAATAAAAATTGAATCACCGATATTAACTTTATCAAAAAAAATCAAAACAGGAAGTGCTGCAATTGGGGTTATTGGACTTGGCTATGTGGGGCTCCCATTAGCTTTAGAGATCGTCAATAAAGGTTTTGAAGTAATTGGTTTCGATAAAGATAATGAAAAAATATCTAAATTAAAAAGTGGTGTTAGCTATATTGCTGATATGTCTAATGCAATCATCGAAAAAGCAATTTATGAAGAGAACCTTGAGCCGACAAATGATTTTTCTAAACTTGCACATGTAGATGTCATTATTATTTGTGTACCGACACCTACGACTGCAGATGGAACACCTAATATCTCGTATATTGTTGATGCAGCTAATGCAATCGAACAAAACATGTCCCCTAATACTTTAATAATTCTTGAAAGTACAACTTACCCTGGAACAACCGAAAAAATAGTTCAACCAATTCTTGAAAAAGGTAACTTCGTTATTGGCCAAAATATATTTTTAGCTTATTCTCCTGAACGTGTGGACCCTGGGAATTTAAATTTTTCAGTTTCCAATACGCCTAAAGTAGTTGGCGGCATAACAGCAGCCTGTTTAGAAGTTTCCAAGCTTTTTTATGAAAAAGTAATCAATACAAATGTGTTTGCTGTAACAAGTCCAAACGTTGCTGAAATGGAAAAGTTACTAGAAAATACATTTCGACAAATTAATATTGCCCTAGTCAATGAATTAAGTCAGATTTGCCATAAGATGGATATTGATGTGTGGGAAGTTATTGAAGCCGCCTCAACAAAGCCTTATGGTTTTATGCCATTTACACCTGGCCCTGGAGTTGGCGGTCATTGTATACCAGTAGACCCTAAATATTTATTATGGGCCGGCCAGCAGCATGGTATTTCTGCAACATTAATTGAGGCAGCAGATAAAATTAATGATTCCATGCCGAACTTTGTAGTTGAAAGACTAGAAAATTATTTAAATGCACAGGAAAAAGAAATAAGTGAAGCAGAGATTGTAGTTATTGGAATTACTTATAAGCCTAATATTAATGATTTCCGAGAATCACCAGCACTACATGTTATTAAGAAATTAAAGGAAAAGCAGTGTGATCTAAAGGTTGTTGATCCATTTATCGGAACATTTTCAGTTGATAACGACATTTTTAACACTGTTTCACTAACACGAGAATTAATTCAAAAAGCTGATGCTGTCGTCATTTTAACGAATCATGCAACTATTGATTATTCATTAATTGATCAACATGCTGCTTTAATTTTTGATACGAGAAACACCCAATATCTATTTAAAAGTGAAAATTATTACAAATTATAAGGGGATTCTTTAGAAATGATACGACTAAAATTATGTAGTCTATTCATCATTTTATTTTTAGCTGGGTGTCAATCGTCTACTCAAAATCAGATTAAACCAGTTGATTCAACAATTGAGGTAAAGGAACATGATGGGACGATGAGTGATACTTATAGTCACATAGGCATTATTAGTCCAAAGGTAGCATTAACCTTTAATGGGCTTGCAGACAATGAAACAATGCAGCGTCTATTAAAGGTATTAGATCAATTTAACATGAAGGCAACATTCTTTGTAGAAGGTACACGAGTAGCGCAAGATCCGGAGTTAGTGAAGGACATTTTAACTAAAGGTCACGAGGTAGAAAACGGAACATTAACATTTACTGAAATGACTGATTTAAATTATGAAGAAACGTATAAAGAAATTTATTTAGCGAATGAAGTTTTTGAAGAGCAATTAGGTTATACACCGAAATACGTTCGTAGTCGTTCCGGTGACTCAACTGACAATATGCGTTTAGCGGCTAAAACCCTTAATATGAAGGGAGTTGTAGAGTCTTCCATTAATCCGAAAGATCGAAATATGCAAAGTGCTGAGGAAATAGTGGATTATATTCATCGCTTTATCAACAGCGGATCTGTTATTCATTTAAACACGTACATTAATCCTGCGATTATTGATGTTATACCACTACTGTCTAAAGTAGGGGAAGAAAAAGGATACGTTTTCTCTACATTAACGGATGTATTAGCTGAACGATATTTAGCAAAATCCTTAGAGGAAATTGCAGGCTATGATGCTATTAAAATGAACCCAGATTACAAAAATGTTAAACCAAATATGTTCTACCGTAAAAATACTTCAAAAAAAGAAATTGCTTTAACCTTCGATGATTGGGCAAGTGAGGAGAGAATTAAAGAAATTTTAGATGTTCTTGATAAGTATCATGTTCAATCTACATTCTTTTTAATTGGCAAAGGTGTAGAAAAGGATCCGCAATTAGCACGATTAATTGTTGAGAGAGGACATGAGGTTGCAAGCCATTCTTACAATCACCTTGATGTTACGACAATGACACCAGAAGAGTTACAACAGGATGTCGTGATGGCACATAAGGCGTTAACATATGCCTTACAGGAAGAACCTTTGCTGTATTTCAGACCTAATAAAGGTGCTATTAATGAGGAGTCAGCGAAAATTATTGCCGCTACAGGTATCAAATCTATTGCTATGTACGATATAGCATCATTCGATTGGAATTTAAAATATACCGTTCAAGATATTTATAATCGTGTGATGACTAGAATTGCTCCAGGAAAGGTGATTGTTATGCACATTTTAGACGGTACAAAAACAGTTGAAGCATTGCCATTAATCATTGAAAAGCTGCAAAAAGATGGGTATAGTTTTGCGAAAATGTCGACTTGGATTGAAGAAGATTCAAATAAGAAAGTGAATTGATAATCATGAATAAGAAAAAAGAGATTTTAACGATACCACGCTCTGATCGACGCATTTTATCGAATATTCCTGACCCAGAACATGTACGAAATCTCGTTAATCGTCGAGGTGCTTCGTATCAAAAGGAAGAAATCGATCCTACAGATGTCAATGAAATATATCGTTTACAGCTGTTAAGTTTACGCTATGAAACGAATTTTGAAGTACAAATTAAAAGAGCAAAGCAAAAGGGTAGTGACAAACATTATGCGGAGGATATTTCGGTAACAGGTATCCTTGTATTTTCAAATAGTCCTAATAATTTTTTAATAGATGAAATTATTACGATGAAATTCACCATACCTGGTGGTGCGATGCCGGAGGGCTATGAATCGAAGGTAAAGGTAAAAGCGAAAGTTGTTCGTCACTTTACAAAAGAAGTAGATGGTGAAACTAGATGCTATTATGCATGTGAATTTTTACAGCCTTTAAATGACTATATGATAAAAAAACGATGGGGACTATCGATCTTTATGGCAAGTATATTTTTATTGGTAGTTTCTCTAATCGTTATGTTAATGCGGGCTGAAAGTGTCATTTATTTTAGATTCAATAAATTCTTATATCTATATAGTATTATTGCTGCAACTTTTCTTTTAAGTAGATATTTATTTGGTATTTTCTATAGGACTGTTCCGATAAACCCTAAGTTTGAACCAGGCGTTTCTATTATTATTCCAGTATTTAACGAAGAACAATGGATTCATAGAACAGTGTTAAGTTGTATTAATCAGTATTATCCTGTAGACAAACTAGAGGTTATTGTTGTAGATGATTGTTCAACAGATAAAACTGAGGAAAAAGCAAAAGAAATGATTGACTTTATTCATAACGAGGGTGAGCGTTTTAAAACGGAGGATCGTTTAAGCTTCTATAAACTACCTCAAAATGGGGGGAAACGAGAGGCTTTAGTGGCAGGGGTGCATCTTGCTAAACATGATTTAGTTGTTTTCGTAGATTCTGATAGTTTTTTAGAACCTCATGCCATTCGAAATTTAGTACAGCCTTTCCAAGATCCTAAAATGGGTGGTGTGGCTGGAAGAACAGAAGTGGAAAATAAATTTACAAATGCTCTGACAAAATTGCAAACAGTTCGCTATTATATAGCCTTTCGGATCATGAAAGCTGCTGAATCTTGGTTCGATACAGTCACTTGTTTATCTGGTCCTTTAGCATGTTATCGAAAAGAGCTTATTTTGAAGAACGAGACAGCATGGTTAAACCAAAAATTTCTTGGACAGCCTGCAACATTCGGGGATGACCGTAGTATGACAAACTATATTTTGAAAACACATCGAACGGGATATCAGGACAATGCTGTATGTTCTACAATTGTTCCATCCGATACAAAAGTCTTTTTATCTCAACAAATGAGATGGAAACGATCATGGCTACGCGAATCGTTACGAGCATTTTTATTTATGTGGAAGAAGGAACCTTTTATGTTTCTTTTCTTCATCATCGGTTTAATCGTACCAATAGCAGCGCCTATTGTTGTTGTTTACAATTTAGTTTATGTGCCAATTATGCATGGCATTTTTCCAACTACATTTTTAATGGGCTTGTTATTGATGGCAATGTTAATGAGCTTGGCCCATCTTTTCTTTAAAAAAAGTAAATTGTGGACGTTTGGTTTTATCTTTGTACTTTTCTATGAATTTATTTTGCTGTGGCAAATGCCTGTTGCATGGGTTACATTTTGGAAATCAACTTGGGGTACGAGAGAAACACCTCAAGATGTCATCGCCAAAGAAAAGAAATTAGAAAAACAAAAATTACGAAAATCTCGATTTTCGATTCTAAAAATTAGCAAAATGGGTGAGAAGGAATGAGTGAAAAAAATGTTGTATTAAATCCAGCTAAAAAGAATCGAAGGAAAATAATACGATCAATTGTTCAAACGATTATCGTTGTATTTTTAGCTGTTATTTTAATACGTGTGGTATTTTTAACGGATAAAAGGGTAGAGGAAACGGTTCCTTTAGTGAATAAAGATGGTTTTATCGCATTATCTTATTTTGGGGTGAGCAGGGGTGAATCTCCAAAATATGTATCTAAAGAGAATTTGAGAAAACAACTAGCACTGCTTGAAAGTCAAGGCTATACAACCGTTACTCAGCAGGATATTTTAGATTTTTATCAGAAAAACAAACCATTGCCAGAAAAGGCGTTGTATTTATCATTTGAAGATGGACGTACAGATTCTAGTATATTTGCTCAAAACATCATGGAGGATCTAAATTATAAAGCTACCATGTTTACGTACGCCAATAAAATGGATACACGGGACAACAAATTTTTAAAGCCGAAAGACTTATTACTCATGAAGAAAAGTGGCTATTGGGAGTTGGGCTCTAATGGGTACCGTCTGACATATATTAATATGTATAACGATAAAGGACAGTCGTTAGGTGTAAAAGATGAAAATAATGTGCCGAATAAAACGACTATCGAATATTATAATCATTATTTAATGGACTTCATTCGCAATCAATATATGATTCCGAGTGAAACGCGACAAGAAATGGAAAAGCGTATCCGAAAAGATTACAAGCTAATGCATGATATTTATGAGGAGGAATTAGGAGAAGTTCCAAAGGTCTATGCTATTATGCATGCCAACTCACTTTATAATAATATGGATTCGTTAGTTGAAAGTGCGAATACTAAAGAAATTAAAGATATATTTAAAATGCATTTCAATTTGGAGCTAGGGGCATATAATGATGCGGATGCTAATCTCTACAATTTAAGTAGATTACAAGTATCCCCCTATTGGTCTACCAATCATGTGATGATGAAAATCCGCCAAGCTAGTAAGCAAAATGTAGAATTTGAAGTCGGAGATCATCAACGGGCAAAAGAATGGTCAGTATTGAAGGGGGCAGCAGAATTTGAAAATAATGAGATTACAATAACATCGGAACCTTCTAGTGAAGGACGGGTAATATTGAAGGAAACTCTGCCAGAGAACTATAATATAAACTTTGCCTTTAAAGGGAATGTCGTAGGACAACAATCTATTTATTTAAACTATGATGAAAAATATAATAGCTATATTCGTGTGGCATTAATAGATAATGAGATTGTTGTTTCTGAAAAATCACCAGAATCAAGCGTTGTTGAGAAAGAACGTTTTCCGTTAAACGAAATAAAGTGGAATGAAGAAGAGTATGCATTTAATAAGGCTACTGTATACGATTATCTGGATACGCAAAAAGGCTCTAGAATTGACGAGGAAGAGTATCCAAGAAACTTAACAAAAACGAGAGTATTTAACATTTATGTAGAAAATGGTAAAATTAACATAGGTGTAGATAGGGTATTATCCAAGACAATTCAAGTAAATCCTGACATTCAAGGATCTAAAATTGGATTTGGTGCGTTGTTCAGCAAAAAGGAAACATCGCATGAACAGTATGCAGATGATATTTATGATACATTCATCGAAGATATTTTGATTACAGATGTTAACGATCAGACGCTTTTTACTAACCAATATACGAAATTCGATAAAGTAAAGCACAAAACATTGACTTTATTTAATAATGTTGTTGATTTCTTTATTGAAACCTTCTAAAACGGGGGGAACTAGATTCAAGTGAAAAAAATTATTCTGTTTATCTGTATAGCACTACTAATTATCACAGCTTGTAGTAATAGCAAAGAAGCACCTGTTAAGGCAAGGGAAGGGTTGAAGTACAAAGACAAGCTTCAATTGTCTATTTGGTTACCTGAATGGCAAAATAAATCTGCCATCGAGGATGTGAAAAATTCACAACAGGGCTTACAAGACATTCACGTTTTTGGTGCTTATTTTAATGAGAATGACCAATTATTATTCACTGAAGATGCGATAGAAACATTGAAACAAACACAGCAACAATTTAATGAATCACATCATGTTATACTCACGTTAATTAACGATTATGTTACAGATAACGCCCCAATAGTTCAGAAGGATAGTGCGTTATTACATCGGTTGTTTCAAGATGCATCATCAAGGCAGCGACATATTGATAATATTATGCAGGTTGTTGAACAATACAATGTGAATGGTATCGAAATTGATTATGAAAAGGTTGCTAAAGAGGATATCTCTAAGTACGTCCATTTCATAGAGGAACTTTATGAACAGCTATTAAAAAAGGATGTTTCATTACATGTCGTACTAGAGCCTGAGTTTCCATTTAATGTTAAATTACCGAATGGGCCTAAATATACAGTGATGGCTTATAATGTGCACGGATATCATAGTGGCCCAGGTCCAAAGGCAACCTTTTCATTTTTAAATGACTTAGTAAAAAAAATTAAGAAGTCTAATCAAAAATTAGCGATTGCTTTTTCAACCGGCGGATTCCAATGGGTAAATCAAGGCAAGACGGTTGCTTTAACGGAGGTAGAGGCAGAGGACTTACTTAACAAAACGAAAGCGGTTAAACATCGCGATCAAGCAAGTGGTGCGGCTTATTTCACTTTTTTAGATGAACAAAATATTAAGCATGAAGTTTGGTATGCCGATCTTGAAACACTTAAAAAATGGACAGCGCACGTGCAAAAGAGAAGTTACCATGAGGTTGTTTTATGGCGTGCCGGAGGTCTAGGCTCAAAAACGTTACAATGGATTAACGAACAATCAAAGGAATGATTGAAAGAATTGCCGGAGTGACAGACAGAACAGTCATAGTCGTGGATAGAAACGTCAGAATCGTGGATAGAACAGCCAGAATCGTGGATAGAACAGCCAAAGATGCGGATGGAAGGCGAGAGCGACGGAAAGAAGAGCCGAGGTGACGGATGGAAAGGCAAGAGCGACGGAAAGAAGAGCCGAGGTGACGGATAAAACCGCCAAAGTCGTGGATAAAACCGCCGAACTGAAGTATGGAAGCACCTTAAACTAAAAAAATCGCCAGCTACGGCGATTTTTTTATTGGAATTGAGAAAGGCGTGAAAAGAAATTTGTCACGAAGTCTAAAAATATTTTTTCTGATGGTGCAATTTCACGGTTTACAGGTGAAATAATACCGACTGTTCTTGGAATCGCTGGTGCTTTAATCGGTACCTTTACTGTGAAGCGAGCAGTTGAATCATACAGTGAGCTTTCTGGTAATAAGCTGACCCCGATGCCTGCAGCGACAAGACCCTTTAGTGCATCTAAGTCTTCACCCTCGGAGATGACGTTTGGCGAGAAGCCGGCAGCTCGGCAGGCATCCATAGCTACTTTATGTAATATGTATCCATCTGGGAATAATACAAATAAATCGTTACGTAAATCGGCAAGCTGAATACTTTCTTTTTTGGCTAATGGATGTTTTGCTGGCAGTAATGCGGCAATATTTTCAGTAAATAATATTGTTGAATGGATCGATTCGTCCTTTGGTGGAAGGGGGCCTAAAAAAGCTAAATTTAACTCACGATTTTTGACTGCATCAATTAAAAAACGATAGGAGCCTTGGCGGAGCTGGAATTGCAAATCTGGATATTCACGCTTAAAGGCTGAAATAACAGTTGGCAATACATAGCTAGCCAAACTCGTTGGAAAACCGATTTTTATCGTACCTTTAGCAGGATCTAAATATTCTTCAACTTGCTTTGCGGCAAAATCGATGGCTTTTAAAGCAGTAATAGTGTGCTCGAGAAATATTTTTCCAATCGGTGTCAATTTAACATTTCGTCCGACACGTTCAAAAAGTGGTGTGCCCAATTCATCTTCTAAATTAGCAATTTGTCGGCTTATTGCAGATTGAGCAACATGAAGATGTACGGCAGCTTCTGAAATGTGTTCACGCTCAGCAACTTCAACAAAATAACGTAATTGACGTAACTCCACTAGATCTTCACCTCTATTAATCGAAAAATACGATTGATTATATCTCAATTATATACTATTAAGATGAAAAATGATTGTAAATAAACAAATGTTGGCTAGCAAGTTTTAATTGAAGGAGATGCTTAGTAACTTCATTGGAGCTCAAGGAAGTAAGAAGTAGGCTGTTTTCTCAAAGATTGTTGTTAAATGAAAGAGTCAGATATTTAAAAGATTGTGGAATATTTTGGATTGATGGAAAAGGCGAATGGAATAGTATAATTAAGCATAATTTAACTTATTCGTAAGAGGTGTCCTAGCAATTATCGAACACTTAGAGAAAAGTAGCATTCCGTTTGAAATAAGAATAAAAGATATTTTAAAGCGGTCGTCTGAAGAATACGAAGGTTTTTATATGGTCAAAGTTCAAAAAAGATGTGCGAAACAAGTAGTAGCCATTGTTGCGCAGTATGTGTCGCAAGAAGATTTGAAGAATTGGTATAAAGTGGAGAAAAAGAAAAGTAGAAAATTAGAGAGGAAGGAAAAAGCTCTATATTTGTTTGCTGCTTGCATATACTTTATAGCGGTAGCGGCCATCGAAATGGGTAAAGCTGTAGGAGTGGACATCGTTGTGTCTATCGGTTGTGCCGTGTTATTGATGGGCGGCGTGTTTATGACAACAAAATTTTACAAAGAGATGAAAAAGGAATCGGGTGATTTGAGAGAAATCAATAAGCTGTCGTTGAGTTTTGGTATTGGTATAATATTATATGCCGTTTCTTCTTTTATATCTGTACTTCTATATTAATTACTTCCTTCTTTTAGATAGAGACCTTGTTCAAGTGTCTTAAATAATAAAGTTTGTTGGTCTGCTTCTTTAATTTACTTACTGCTTCATACATACACAAATCTCCACATTTTGACCGCCTCCTGAAACTGCATATTCAATGATAATCGATATTTTCAAGGAACAATCTATATAAAATAGGCAAAGGGAAAAATAATAATTTTGGCCCACCCAAAGTATGGAACAACATTGGTTAAAACTAATACCATGTTTATAAGTTGATTTCTGTTCCGGCTGACGCCCCCATGAAATCGCCCAGCCGGAACGGAAATCAACCCCACTTTATATTAACTAGTACTCTCGAGAGTTTTTCCTTTATTTGATTCCATTCTAATAAAAATGGTTATAGTATTGGTATTGTTATTTATACATTTTTGTCACAAAACAGCTACAATTCGCACTTTCTGCGGGGTTTTCACTATGTAGCTAGATGAAACTGATTCTCAATTAGAATTATTTCATTGAAAATGAGGAAAGTTGATTCTCATTGTCAATGACGATTAGCAATAATCTGAAAATGCTTACAAACTCTTTATTATTAAGGATTGTTTCAGAGGAAAATGAAAGTGATTGAAATGGTTTGCATAGAGAACGATTTTCAGTTAAGATTAGAATGATGATAATTAAGGAATGGTTCACCATTCACTGAACACACTATGGAGGTATTTTCATGTCAACTTTAGTTATTAAAGATCTTCACGTTGAAATCGACGGGAAAGAGATTTTAAAAGGCGTAAACCTTACAATTAATACAAATGAAATTCATGCAATCATGGGACCAAACGGAACTGGTAAATCAACACTAGCTTCTGCAATTATGGGTCATCCTAAATATGAAGTAACTTCTGGTACAGTAGAACTTGATGGCGAAAATGTACTAGAAATGGAAGTGGACGAGCGTGCTAAAGCTGGTTTATTCCTAGCAATGCAATATCCTTCTGAAATCGCTGGTGTAACAAATGCTGACTTCTTACGCTCAGCTATTAATGCACGCCGTGAAGAGGGCGATGAAATTTCTCTAATGAAATTTATCCGTGAATTAGATAAAAACATGGATTTCCTTGAAATGCACGAAGATATGGCACAACGTTATTTAAATGAAGGTTTCTCTGGCGGTGAGAAAAAACGTAACGAAATTCTTCAATTAATGATGATTAAACCAGCTTTCGCAATTTTAGATGAAATTGACTCTGGTCTTGATATTGACGCACTAAAAGTTGTTTCTAAAGGAATCAATGCAATGCGTGGAGAAGGATTTGGCTGCTTAATGATCACTCACTACCAACGCCTACTTAACTACATTACACCAGACCATGTACACGTAATGATGCAAGGTCGCGTTGTTAAATCAGGTGGAGAAGAATTAGCGCAACGTTTAGAAGCTGAAGGTTATGACTGGATTAAAAAAGAATTAGGTATCGAAGAAGAAACTGAAGAACAAGAAGCATAAGAGGGAGGACGAACTAGCATGACAGTGGAACTTAACTTGCCTGTAACAGTACAGGACGTGCGCTCGTTCTCGGAAGCAAATGGAGAACCGGCTTGGTTTACAGAACTTCGCGCGGCAGCACTAGACAAAGTAACTGGTTTAGATTTGCCAAAACCAGACAGAACAAATATTACAAAATGGGATTTCGTAAATTTCCCAACTCACACAGTTGACAGTGAAGGATTCTCTTCACTTGATGCATTACCAGAAGAAGCAAAAGGTTTAATTGATTTTGAGGCACAAGAAAATCTTTATGTTCAACGCAATAACACACCAGCTTTCATTAAAACATCACAAGAACTAGCTGATAAAGGTGTTATTTTTACAGATATTTTAACAGCGGTTCGTGAACATGGCGACCTTGTTAAAAAGTACTTTATGACAGAAGCTGTAAAAGTTGATGAGCATAAATTAACAGCGCTTCATGCGGCACTTGTTAACGGTGGTGTGTTCGTATACGTACCTAAAAATGTCATTATCGAACAGCCGCTTCAAGTAGTATTCTTAAATGATAATGCAGAAGCTTCATTATATAACCACGTGTTAGTTGTTGCTGAAGCAAATTCAGCTGTAACTTATGTTGAAACATATATTTCAACAGTTGAAGAAGCAAAAGGTCAAGCAAACATTATTGCAGAAGTAGTAGTTCAAGACAATGCACAAGTAACTTACGGTGCGGTTGATGTACTTGCGAAAGGATATACTACTTATGTAAATCGTCGTGCACGACTAGCTCGTGATGCGAAAGTAGATTGGGCTCTTGGCTTAATGAATGACTCAGATACTATTTCTGAAAACATTACACATCTAATCGGTGACGGTTCTCATGCTGATACAAAAACAGTAGTTGTTGGTCGCGGTGAACAAAAACTTAACTTTACTACTGAGGTTCGTCACTGGGGTAAGAACTCAAATGGTCATATCTTAAAGCATGGTGTAATGAAAGATGCAGCACAATCAATCTTTAATGGTATTGGTTACATCGAACACGGTGCGACAAAAGCGGATGCGCAGCAAGAATCACGTGTGTTAATGCTTTCTGAAAAAGCTCGTGGCGATGCAAACCCAATTCTATTGATCGATGAAGACGATGTAACAGCAGGACACGCAGCATCTGTTGGTCGAGTAGATCCGCTACAACTTTACTACTTAATGAGTCGTGGTATCTCGAAAGCAGAAGCAGAGCGCCTTGTTATCCATGGATTCCTTGCGCCAGTTGTGAAGCAATTACCTATCGAAGGAGTTCAAAAGCAACTGACGGAGGTTATTGAAAGGAAAGTTCGCTAATGATGAATAAAGACATTAAAAGCTATTTCCCAATTTTAGATCAGGAAGTAAACGGTCATAAGCTTGTTTACCTTGATAGCGCAGCAACTTCTCAAAAGCCTATTCAAGTGATTGAAGCAATGAAGCATTATTATGAATTCGATAATTCTAATGTTCACCGTGGTGTGCATACATTAGGGAACCGTGCAACTGACAAGTATGAGGGGGCGCGTGAAAAGGTTCGTAATTTTATTAATGCTACATCAACACAAGAAATTATTTTTACTCGCGGTACTACAACTGCTTTAAATACAGTTGCATCAAGTTATGGTCGTGCTAATGTTGCTGAAGGTGATGAAATTGTTATTACTCACATGGAGCACCACTCTAATATTATTCCTTGGCAACAACTAGCAAAGGAAAAAAATGCAACGCTGAAATATATTGAGCTTGAAGCGGATGGCACACTTAACCTAGAAAAGGTTCGTGCGACAATAACACCTAAAACAAAAATTGTGTCGGTGTCAATGGCGTCAAACGTCCTTGGAACGATTAACCCGATTAAAGAAATCGCTAAAATCGCGCATGCTAATGGTGCTGTAATGGTAGCGGATGGTGCACAAGCAGCACCACACATGAAAATCGATGTACAGGATTTAGATGTAGATTTCTTAGGATTCTCAGGTCATAAAATGTGCGGACCAACTGGAATAGGTGTACTATATGGTAAAAAGGAACACCTTGAAAAGATGGAGCCAATTGAATTTGGTGGCGAAATGATTGACTTTGTTGGACTTTACGATTCAACGTGGAAGGAATTACCGTGGAAGTTTGAAGGTGGAACTCCTATTATTGCAGGTGCAGTAGGTTTAGGAGCCGCTATTGATTTCTTAACTGAAATTGGGCTAGATAACATTGCGGAGCATGAGCATAAACTTGCAGGCTACGCGATGAATCAGCTTGAAACAATTGACGGACTTAAAATTTTCGGCCCACGTGACCCAATGAAACGTTGTGGACTTGTAACGTTTAACCTAGACGATGTACATCCACATGATGTGGCAACGGTTCTTGATATGAATGGTATTGCTGTTCGTGCAGGACATCATTGCGCACAGCCACTAATGAAATGTCTTCAACAAGTAGCGACAGCGCGTGCAAGCTTCTATCTATATAACACGGAGGAAGATATTGACCGCCTAGTTGCAGGGTTACGTTCTGCGAAGGAGTATTTTGGCGATGTCTTTTAATAATTTAGATCAACTATATCGTTCAGTCATTATGGATCACTATAAAAATCCTCGTAATAAAGGATCTATTGAAGAAGATGCTGTTACTATCGATATGAATAATCCGACTTGTGGAGACCGTATTCACTTAACGCTAAAAGTGACTGACGGTATTGTAGAAGATGCGAAGTTTGACGGTGAGGGCTGTTCAATTTCAATGTCTTCTGCTTCCATGATGACGCAGCTCATTAAAGGGAAAAAAGTAGAGGAAGCATTAGAGCTTGCTGAAATTTTTTCTAAAATGATGATGGGCGAAGACTATAGCGAAAAATATGACCTTGAGGATGTTGAGGCACTGCAAGGTGTTTCTCAATTTCCGGCACGTATTAAATGTGCGACATTAGCTTGGAAAGCGATGGAAAAAGGTGTAAATCAATAATATCTAAATTTGGGTGAAAGTCACTATAGGTGCTTTCACTCAAAGCAAGATAACTGAGCTTGAAACAAGATAACAATAATGCATGAACGGAGGAGAAACGATGGCTAAAAAAATGCCTGATATTGGCGATTACAAATACGGATTCCATGACAAGGACGTATCAATTTTCCGTTCAAAACGTGGTTTAACTGAAGAAATCGTCCGTGAAATTTCAACTATGAAACAAGAGCCAGAGTGGATGCTTGAATACCGCTTAAAAGCACTTGAAACGTTTTATACAAAACCAATGCCGCAATGGGGTGGCGACCTAGGAGATTTAGATTTTGATGAAATTACGTATTACGTAAAACCATCAGAAGCTACACAAAAATCTTGGGATGAAGTACCTGATGAAATTAAAGCTACTTTTGATAAATTAGGTATTCCAGAAGCAGAGCAAAAATACCTGGCAGGTGTATCTGCTCAGTACGAATCAGAAGTTGTCTATCACAACATGAAAAAAGACCTTGAAGACCTTGGTATTGTGTTTAAAGATACTGACTCAGCTTTACGTGAAAATGAAGATATTTTCAAACAATACTGGGGCAAAGTTATTCCTTACACTGATAACAAATTTGCTGCACTAAACTCAGCTGTTTGGTCAGGTGGATCATTCATCTATGTGCCACCAGGTGTAAAAGTGGAAACGCCATTACAAGCATACTTCCGTATTAACTCTGAAAACATGGGTCAATTCGAACGTACGTTAATTATTGTAGATGAAGGTGCTCACGTACACTATGTTGAAGGTTGTACGGCTCCTGTTTACACTACAAACTCTTTACACTCAGCGGTAGTAGAAATTGTTGTACGTAAAGATGCGTACTGCCGTTATACAACGATTCAAAACTGGGCAAACAACGTTTACAACCTTGTAACAAAACGTACAGTTGTTGAAGAAAACGGTACAATGGAATGGATCGACGGTAACATCGGTTCTAAGTTAACAATGAAGTACCCAGCTTGTATCCTTAAAGGTGAAGGCGCTCGTGGTATGACATTATCAATCGCACTAGCAGGTAAAGGTCAACACCAACACGCAGGTGCAAAAATGATTCATATGGCACCAAACACATCTTCAACAATCGTTTCTAAATCGATTGCTAAACAAGGTGGTAAGGTAACGTATATGGGTCAAGTTCGTTTTGGCCCTAAAGCAAGTGGTGCACGTGCTAACATCGAATGTGATACGTTAATCATGGACAACCAATCTACTTCAGATACAATTCCATACAACGAAATCTTAAATGATAATGTTTCTTTAGAGCATGAAGCGAAAGTTTCAAAAGTATCAGAGGAACAATTATTCTACTTAATGTCTCGTGGTATTTCTGAAGAAGAAGCGACAGAAATGATCGTAATGGGCTTCATCGAGCCGTTCACAAAAGAATTACCAATGGAATACGCAGTAGAAATGAACCGTCTTATCAAGTTCGAGATGGAAGGTTCTATCGGGTAAAGAAAATGAACGTTGTTATATCAACGTTTGTGAGTGATTTATAATTAGAAAAAACGTTCATGGGGCAACTTTGGGGCAGAAAATAAAAATGCCCTAAAATATTGATAAATATAGCCTTTGAAAGATAATAGAAATAAATAATATTTGCCCCATGAAAAGTCAAACGTGCCCCATGAAAAATCATGGGGCACGTTTTTAAATTAAGCCATTTAGTTTTTTTACAATATCTACTTTCACGCTTTGAGTAACGTGCGAATAAATGCTGAGTGTAGTTTTGTAATCGGTATGTCCTACACGTTCCATGGCTGCACTTAATGGAACGCCTAGCTCGGCAAGTAATGCAATGTGTGAATGCCTGAAAATATGTGATGTAAGGTGCTTATCTATTTCCACTTTTTCCGCCCCACGTCGTACCACAATGTTCAAAGTATCCAGGTCAACGGCTGATCCGTTTACCGTGAAGAAGATGATGCAGTTTTCTTTGTTGAAATTGTTTCCTTTCAATGATCGGTTAACTTTTAGGCTTTCCAATTGGTCTTGGATAACTTCTTTGATATTATCGGGTATGGTAATCGTTCGGTATGAAAAATCTGTTTTAGGAGTCGTCTTTTTCTTTAACGCTCGATAATACGTCCCGTTTATTGTAATTAGCCCATTTTCAAGGTCAATTTCATTGATCGTAAGTGCTGCAGCTTCTCCGTATCTGACGCCTGTAAAAGCCATCAATTCAACCATATTTGCGATGTGTTCGACTCGCCAACTTGCACGTAAGGCTTGTATGAGCTTTTTTATTTCATCAAGTTCCAGGTTGTTGTTACGCTTTTCTTGAACTTCTTCAAAGGTTTTAGTCTTCTTCCGTGGTTTTACGTATTTGGCTTCATTCGTTTCTAAATAGCCCATACGGACTCCGTAATCGAGCACGGAGTGAAATCTTTTCTTAAAACCATTGTAGTAGGTAAAAGAATAACCCTCGTCCATCATATCATTGACTAGTTTTTGAATTACACGTCTATTGACATTTCTTGCTGGGGTATCTTTATCAATCAATAACATTCATGCGTTTATCATTGGCGATTGTTCCACGTAATGAAGGCGCCTTGACGGTTGGGGACCAATTTTTATAATACTCGTTATAAAGCTCACCCCATGTGATATCCGATATATCTTGATTCTTTATTATTTCTCTGATTTTGTCGTCAAGTCACGTTGTGCGGATTTTCTTGATTGGGGCGTGTTTTTATCAAGGACGATAGAGAGGGTAAGGTAGTCCGACCAGTACCTGACTGAATCAAGGACAAGGAAGAAATGCACATGAAGTTTGCAAGTCAAGAAAGAGTGGCGGAGGTCTTTGAGAAATATGGAATCAAGCAAAATTAATGAATTTCATCTGAGGCGTGTTGTGCTGGCTTTTTGGAAAGCAATCCAAGGCGTAACCGCAAAGCACTACTTTCAGTATGTATCCTGGTATTATCAGAAAGAGCGTGAGGAAGTATTTAATCCATTTCGCTTTGCAGAAATGCTGGGGAAAATTACGCACGAGGAGTTTATGAAGAGAATGGGAAATCCAGATGAATACGATCCTATCCATGCACCTGAAGTATAGCAGGGAGTAAAAGCTAGAGAGGAGGAAATATGAGCAGAAGATATAAATTATCGGATCCAGCCTTGAGTGCCCTTGATGATCGATTATTTAACTATAGAGTCATAGAACGACTGATTGCACGGCGAAAGTACGAGCTAGAGAATGATAGAAAGGCCAGTGATAATGTCGGTGGCGGGAAATCTAGCAAACGCTCAGGTCCCGTGGAAGATATCGTCATCAAATGGACGAAGACAGTCACTTGAAAAGTTTGTATGTCTTTAAGCAGGCTGTTGAGTTGACACTCTCTGAGCTGAACGAGGAAAGTAAAGAAATATTTACAGCACACTGGATGGACGTCAACAAGCCTTCTTGGGAAGAGGTTGCAGAGAAGCTTTATATGAGCGTGGCGAAAGTCTATCGTAAACGCCGAGTGATTATAGAAATATTTGATAAGCATAGTGGGGAGTTGGGGTAAAAGCAAGGAAGGAACGGTGGGAACCGTTCCTTCGTTTATGTATAGGCGTGTGAGCGATTTGGCGTGGCCTGTTAAGCGGAGAAGTGTTAAGTCTATTAAAAATACCGTAGGTCTAGATAAAATCGTACAGGAGGGACAGGAATAGTTAAAAAGTAGTGTGAGGGATATTATGTGCGTGATTTTTATGTTATAACGGCTTTCTTAGTCCCTGTTCAATAGCTTCTTGGATACTTCCGCACATTGCTTTTGTTTGTTCTTCAGTAAGGAGAGCGTGCATAAATTTTTCTTGGCTTGAACGAGCGAAATATTGGAAAAAGTTTTCAACGTGCTGTTCTGGATTTAATAACTTATATTTTCCATAGCTTCGATAGTCGGCAACATATTGAAGAAATGTTACAAAAAGAAGTAGATCATCAAAATAAGTGTCTATATTGATGCAATACGTTTTACCATCGGGAATATAAAACCTTCTCATCATTCTGATTAAATCAAAATGTTTACTAGATAATTTAAACCATTTTTCGGATAATAATTGACGTTCTTGTAAGTTTTTCATGTCATGCTTGGAATCCAAGTACATTCCTGATATATATTTTCCTGCAATTGCTACTAATATATCGGTGATTCGTATTCCTATACTTTCATGAGACAAAGTTTCTTCTTTAATACCTCCAAGTTCAAGAAATTCAAAGGGTTCAGAAGGGATTCCTTCGTCAAGATAAAGAATTCGTTCATTATTTTTGGATGATGAAGGGAGATCCAATTCAAGAAGCATTAAATCTAAAGGCCACGATACCTTATTCCAATTAAATTTAGAGTTGATTGTAGATTCTTTGAGTAACTCTTTGTTAGTCGTTAAAGTAGATGTTATCAAACTGATAATTTGTTTATAAGCCTGGACTTGAACTGCCATGCGTTGGTTGTTTAAGTTGTTCTTTACAATGTTAGACATATCATTTTTGATTGACTCTAAAACATCATTTAATGGAATAGTCTTGTCTAACATATTTTTTATAACTACTTCAGGTGCTTCGTTTTCCATGTACTTAGTTAACGAATACTTTAAGGTAAAAGCTCCAGCGTTGAAGTGTTTACTAGTCTCTAAAATCCATTCAGTTAAACGGGAATCTACGACGATTGACATTTTTCCCACTTCAAAAAGTAGATTATCTATTTCTTCGATGTTCTCTATAAGGATAGTAAAAAAATTCATTAAAAAATCGAAAGTAAAGTTATTGTCGTGCAAAGAGGCGACACCATATTGAAAATTCTTTTTATCAAGTATTTTTTCACCTTTCACTTCTTTTAACTGTGGTCGATTTTTTCTGAAAGCTTTTTCCAAAACAAGATACTTTTCCTCAATTCTTTTATAAGCCTCATCAGATATTTTTATAATATTTGCAACGTAACTGTGCATCCTGTCGTTAGCATTTTTTAATTTTTCATCTTTGTTAAATGGGTTAGAAATCTCAAATGTCTCTTGAGGACCTTTTTCGTCCATGAATAGATATTCCATATAATATCTCCTCCGGTATGTATGGGCTATAATAAATTTTTAAATCAGTATGAGTACCTTTAGATTTTGATTATTTCTAAATCATCAAATAAATCAGTTTGTAAATTTTCTTTAATGATGTTTAAAGCTACCTCTGATTTATCCATTCCTATAAATTTTCTTCCATTATTTTTTGCAGCTAAAAGAGTTCCACCACTTCCTGCAAAACAATCGAGCACTATAGAATTTTGATTTGAAGACTGTTTAATAATCATATCTAGCATATCTAAATTTTTCTGAGTTGGATACTGTGGATACATGGGGTTTTTATAGTTCAACCAAATATCTTGTATTTTTTTCCCTTATGTTCATGAGAATATTTTTTTAATCGAGGGTTGCCAGTACTAGACCATTCTATTAATCCCTGCTCATCTAGTTTAGTAAGTTCATCTGGTGAGACTCGCCAGTGTCTTCCTTCTGGAGGGAATTTGCCTTTCCACTTAGAACCTGTAGCACCTGAACTTTCTCCAGGTGCGTGAACAGGCACAGTGTTATAATGACCGATACTATTTAATTTAGGAAATTTCTCAACAATTTCTGTTTCTGATAGAGGAATAGTCACGGCATTCCAAATATTTTTCCCTCGGTTTTTGGCATAAAAGTAGATAACATCTTTTTGATTTCCGTAAGCTTTACGATTAAAGTTTTTGGGATTTGATTTTATCCTAGTGATCTCATTTAGGAAATATCTTCTCCGGAAATTTCATCCATCATTATTTTCACATAATGACCTATTTTGGTATCTATATGCAAATAAATAGAACCTCTATCAGATAATAGATCTCTCATAATAACTAATCGTTCATTTAAAAATCCGATGAATTCTTCACCTACTAAATCCATGAGGAAAAAAGTATCTCAAAAATAAGGATTTGAGATACTTTTTGATGATTACTTAGTCAATATTCTTGATGAAATTACCAATTTCTTTAACGATGTGAGTTACAAGAGCGTTCCCCATAAAGAACAATCGCATTCTATCAGTTACAGCAACAATTTCTCCATTTGATAACTTCTTTTTACTTGTCCAATTGTCAGGAAAGTCTTGTAGTCTTTCAGCTTCAATAGGGGTAATTAAACGATAACGATTTTCTCTAAATAATAAGTGGGTAGAACGATTTAAACTTCCTTCTGATGTTAACATGGTACGACCAGGCAGGTTTTCATCATCATATGGAGACATTCCGCCTTCTGAAAATGTATAAGAATAACCGTCTGCAGAGGTTCTCTCAATTCGCTTTGGTCCTCGAAGGTATTGGAACTTCTCGATTTTTTCTGAATCCGAAATATAGTATTTTTCGTCTACATCAGCTTCATTTTGAAGAATATCTCCAAGTGTGAGTGAATTGCCCTTATAGTTTGGTGCAGTTTCAATAGTGTAGTATTTCCCGTGTCGCATAACGCCAGTATTCCAGACAGTACCTGTAAAGTTATCGGAAACTGAGACAATGTCCTGATCTAATTCATAATAAGCTCGGCGATTTTTAACAATTTTATTTTCAATAGGGAATTGTTTTGCAAAAAGTCCATCAAAGAAAATATAGTCATCATATTTAGTTTCTTCAAAACTATTATTAGCTTTTTCAAATTTATCATCAATTCTTTGAGCAAAGTTTAAATCATTTCTATACACAAAGAAGAAAACACGACGACGACGTTGACTTCTTCCGTAATCTGCTGCATTAATAACACGCCATTCTACTGAATAACCTAAGTTGTTAAAGGCAGTAAGCATAATAGCAAAATCACGTCCTCGTTGCTTAGAGGGTGCTTTGAGAAGGCGATCAACGTTTTCTAAAATAAGATATTTTGGTTTGATGATTCGAGTAGCACGGATAATTTCCCAGAAAAGAACGCCTTTTTTACCCTCAATCCCTTGTTCATTTTTTTTAGTACGGGCCACAGAGTAATCTTGGCAAGGGAATCCACCTACAATAATATCAGCATCCATTGAAGCAAATTTATCATCTGTTATGTCTGAGATACTAATATTTATATTTTCACTATCAGGGAAATGATAATCGTATACTTGGAAAGCATCTTGAGATTTACGGGATGGTTCCCATTGATTAGCCCATTTTGTTTTAAATAAATTTTTATCTGCGTTTTCGAGTCCGATTCGGAAACCGCCCACTCCTGCAAAGAGTTCTAAAACTTTCATTATTTTCTCCTGTTATTTCGAAATTTACTTACTCCATTATATATCATTTTTTTGCTTCGATCAAGTTTTTAATTTGTCATTTGATATAATGAAACTAACGATTAAATTATGATAGTTTCTAGGGAGGCACAGATGGAAAACTTTCTTTTTAAATATGATGATAACGATATTAGTAGTGTACTGAATTATTCAGAAATACTGCTAAATAAGAAATTTATTGAAATTGCTGAAGAGTATCAACGAAGCTCTTATAAAACATATGAAGATTTTAAATCAAAAATAGTCTCAAATGTTGGTAATGCTAATAAAGGAATTAGTATGAACTCCAAAGGACAGTATGGAAACTATATAGAAAAATATTTTTATGGTTATCCACCTAATAATGATTCATCAGCAGATTTTTATAAAATTGGTGTTGAGCTAAAGGTTACACCATTCAAAATTAACAAGAATGGTAGCATAAGTGCTAAAGAACGATTAGTTCTCACTATTTTGAACTACATGGAAGAGAATTTAGAAGATTTTTATTCAACACATTTATGGAAAAAATGTGCCAAGATTTTACTTTTGTTTTATAATGGCTTGATACCTAATCGGATATTGGAAGAGTATGTTATTGAGAAAATTTCCTTATATGAATGGTTTGATGAAGATATGGAGGTTATTCTCGATGACTATAAAAGAATAGCTGCTAAGATAAAGGCGGGGAAAGCTCATGAGCTTTCAGAGTCAGATGGAAACTATTTGTCAACCTGCACAAAGGGAGCAGGAAAAGGGAGAGATTTTCGTGAACAGCCGTTTAGTGAAGAGCCAGCTAAACAAAGAGCTTGGGAACTGAAATCTAGCTATATGACTTATCTGATTAATAATAAAATTTTTAATCAGACGGAGCAAGAGAGTGTTATTGCGAGTTTTAGAGGGGAAAAGAAATCCTTTACAGAAATAATATCGGATAAAATTTTAACTTACAAGGGTTTTACGGACTCTGAATTATATAAAAAGTTCAATATAAATCCTAAAGCTAAAGGCAAAAATAGCATATTGATTAGAACAATTTTAGGTCTTACTGGTGACGTTGATAAAACGCAAGAATTTCAAAAAGCAAATATGAATTTACGTGTTATTAGAGTTGATGAAAATGGATTGCCTAAGGAAGATTCACCATTTAAAAACTATCAATTTGTTGAACTAATGGAAAATGATAATTGGGAAGAGTCTCACCCATATATAGAGATTTGTGATAAACGTTTCTTATTTGTAGTTTTTAAAGAAATTAAACCCAAAGTTTTCGTATTGGACAAAGTAAAATTTTGGGGATTTCCAGAACGTCAAATTGAGGAGGTAAAACGAGTATGGGAAGAAACTAGAAAAATAATTAAAGATGGGGTAATTTTAACTCAAAAAGGAAATACAGTTTCAACAAATTTCCCACAAAGCAGAAGCAATACAACAATATTCACAAAAATACATGCAACTAATTCTTATTATGAGATTGAACCAAATAAATTTGTGGGTAAAGGGAAGTTATCTGATACAGATTTATTACCTGATGGTCGTAGAATTACAAAGCATTCATTTTGGATGCCTAAAAAGTATTTAAAAGAAATTTTGGATGGCGAATGGGACTAATTGACTAATTATAAACAATCACTTTGTAGTGGTTTTTTATAAAATTTTATCTAAAAACCCCTGAATGAGAAATCCCACCTCTGTTTTTCTCACAAAACACATGATTTAATAGTACCATGAAATAAAAGAAACCAAAGCCGAGCGTGATTTCACGTTTGGCTTTTCTTGTGTCCAAGGGAGGTTAAACGTGGAGATAATACAGAAAAAGTAGAGGACTTAATCCCCTATATCAATAATCCCAGAAACAATGATGGAGCGGTAGATGCTGTCGCAAGTTCTATCAAGAACTTTGGGTTTAAGAATCCGATTACGGTTAACGGCAATAATGAAATCATCAATTGGCATACGAGGCTAAAGGCAGCGAAAAAATTGGGCATGGCTGAAGTTCCTGTGGTTGTTGTGCGTGATTTGACGGAAGCTCAGATAAAAGCCTATCGTCTAGCGGACAATAAGGTAGGTGAAATTGCCACGTGGAATGAAGAACTACTCGATATTGAACTCGGGGAACTGGTAAGCCTTGATTTAGATTTTGCTATGACCGACTTCGGATTTGATGAAATCGTGGAAGAAAATGAAGTCAAGGAAGATGAAGATTTTGATGTTACTCCTTCAGAGGATCCGACCTCAAAAGTCGGTGAGATTTATCAGCTGGGACGACACCGACTCATGGTTGGCGATTCTACTCAACCTGATATGGTCACAGCACTCTGTGGTGGTCAAAAGATGGATTTACTCCTGACTGATCCACCCTATAATGTAGCTACTGGGTATGGAAGGTATTGGCGATGCTGAAGGGACGGCAGCGGCACGCAAAAGGCACCGAAGACTGAAGGTCTGACTATCATGAACGATAAGATGGAGGACTCAGACTTTCGGGAGTTTCTGCAAAAGGTTTATTCTGCAGCGTCTCAAAACATGAAAGCAGGTGCTGCCTTCTACATTTGGTATGCAGACTCCGAAGGCTATAATTTCCGAGGTGCTGCAAGTGATATGGGCTGGGAAGTACGGCAAAACTTAATCTGTGTGAAAAATACTTTCACTCTGGGACGTCAAGATTATCAATGGCAACATGAACCTTGTTTATACGGGTGGAACTCAGGTGGTAGTCATGCCTGGTACTCCAACCACTTTGAAAAGCCTGCCAGATCGGAGTTACATCCTACCATGAAACCTGTCGCTCTCTTTGACTATCAAATGCAAAACTCCAGCAAACAAGGTGACAATATCCTTGATTTATTTGGTGGAAGCGGGACGACCATGATTGCTAAATGGATGTTGTGCCTTTCTCATGGAATACGACCCAAGATATGCGTATGTCATCATCCGTCGGTGGGAAGAATTGACGGGAGAAAAGGCTGTCAAAATAAGTGAAGGGAACCTGGTTTAATCGTTGACTTATCAAGCTTTAAGAGCTAACATGGACACACGATAACGAAGGAAGAAATAACCATGAAAAACTACACACGATTTGAAAACTTACAAGAAGTCCTCGATGATAAAGCGAAGGAGTTTTACGACAAGAAATATGATGAACTGGACTGGGGACAACAAGGTGATGTATTAGAAGCTCTCAGACTTTGGCTTGGAACAATGTGCAGTCCGAGCGGGAGTTATATTGAGTATTTTGATGAGTGAGCGGTGGAATCATACCAAAGTATGGGAATGTATGTTTTGCCTGATGATATAATTTACTTATAGATATATTGGATTGGAGTTTTTTTATGAAAAAGATGCTTGACGATGCTGTTGGAAAAGTTATTCCTATTAGTAAAAAAGAAGTTGATGAGTTTAAATTGCTTGTTGCAGAAGCGGCGTTTTTAACAGAAAACAGAGATAATCTAAACTTTTCAAGCAACTTTCCACCTGAACTTGCTGGTATATTAGGAGGGTTAGGTACAGGAACAGTGGGGGTTGGAGTAGTAGTTGCTTATTTTGCAGGGATGAGTGGTGCTGAAATCATGGCAGCTTTAGCTAGTTTTGGAGTTGCAGGTGCGGTTGGTGGAATAGCAAGTATTGCTGCTGTTGTTGCAGCACCTGTCGTTTTAGTAAGTGGTGGGCTATATCACGTTGCAAATCAAAATAAACTCGGTCGTGAATTAGAGAAACTCATTAAGCAATCTTATGAGTTTGAAAAACAGCTGAAAGATGATGAGAGAGGTAATGTTAAAGGGCTTCTCAAAACAATTCAAGAATATAGAGAGAAGTTTAAAAAGAAACATTCGGACTTAAGAAAAATCAAGGACTAACTGAAAAAATTGAAGAATAAAGGCAGGTGCTTTTCTTATGCACAAAAACAAAGGAGTGAAAAATAAATGAAATGGGAAAAAGGAAGACCTATGAAAACGTAATTCAGCCTCACCTCAAGCAAATCGTGGAATGGCGAAGACAGGGTGCAAAGCTTGATTGGATAGCCGAGAAGTTCGGTATTCATCGTTCGACCTTCTTCAGGTGGCGGGATAAATTCAGCGACTTAAGCGACGCCTTAAAAGAAGCGGAATGTGATTTTTATTTGACGGCAAGCTGACTGCTGAAAATTCCTTACTTTCAAAGCTCCAAGACCGAATGGAAACGACGGATGAAATCATAGAGCAGTAGAAGGATACGGATGGCAAAGTAATCAAAAGCCATGTGGTCAAGCGAAAGAAGCTCATCCAGGCAGATACGACAGCAATTCTATTCACACTGAAAACACGTGATCCAGAGCGGTGGAACGCTGAAGAGTCTGAGCTGGCCAAGGCACGGATTGCCAAGGTAAAGTTGGAAACAGATAAGATTGAGAAGGGCGAGGATATCGGATCACTCATCGTGCAACGGTTAGCATCTTATGTGTCAAGAGGTAATGAGGATGAAGAGAATGAATAAAACGCTCAGCAAGAGATTGAGGATGCCAAAAATGATCCAGTCGCTCAGGCCGAGATTATGGCGAAGACCTTCAATATCCTCGTCAATAATTATTTGGCCTATTTCACAAATGTGGAGTGTGGGGGCAATAAGGATAAACTTGACGGTCGATTGTTCAAGGGAACACGGGAAAATAATGTGATTGCCGTGGTCGGGATTGACCTGGCGGACGTCAACGATATTTGCTCGATTTCTTTCATGGTCGTCGAAGGTGAAGAACGGTACTTTTTCAATAAAAAATACATGCCCCGGATTCGGATTGACGAGTTGCCCAAAGAGCAAAGAGACAAGTACAACGAATGGGAGCAGAAAGGTCATCTTCATATCCACGAGCTGGACTACAACGACCAGAACTATATCTTTGAAGATTTGATGGCTTTCATGACCGAGAATCATATCTTGCCTATTGCTGTCGGTTACGACAAATGGGAAGCAATTGGAGGTGGCGTGCCCGAGATTATCAAGCGGTTCAACGACTTTTGCGGCAACATTTCTTTTGGGATTGCACAGACCGTCAAAGGCTTGTCCAATTGCCAGCTGGTGTCATATGAATGTATGGGTCAAGACGGACGCTAATGGCAATGTCTTTCCCAACAAAGAGAAGGCTAAGGATAAGATTGACGTCTTTGCGAGTCAGCTGGATGCTTTCATTTGCTTTGAGAATGAGAAGGAAAGTTTGGGAGTGTATTTTGAGTGAAAATAGAATTTTCACAAATGCTCTCTTTTTTGATAAGATAAGAATTATGGAAAATAACAGCAGAGTAACATTTAATGAGTTACTAAAAAAAGTAGGAATTAAACCTGAAGAAGTAGTCTATGTTTGGCATAATGAAAAAGCGATGAAAGCTGAAAAATGTGAATTTGTTGCAGATTATGAAACTTACACCATTCATCAACCTAAAAATCGCAAAGCCTTAAAGAGAAATTATTGGGCAGTTTTTATCTCTGAAGGAAATGAAAAAGCTAGATTTTATAAACTATATAGGAATAATCAAGCTTCTGAAAACTGCGACTGTTGCAATAAAGACAAAGTGATTCATGATTTGGTAGAACTTTATATTCTGGAGGATTATGTAAATAGATTGATAGTTGAATGGGGGAAAGCAACCACAAATGGATGGTCCTTAGAGGCTGATGAAAAGAAAAATGAAAAATTTATTTCTGCTTGGTTGGAACGTCCAAGAGGTGAGCTTGTTTTTGAAGGATTTGATAATATTAGGTTGTCATGGTATGACTTGAAAAAAGTACTACAACTCCCTGAATGGCAAACAGCTTTATCCAATCAAAAAGCTGTATATCTTCAAACGGATAAACTGACGAATAAACACTATATAGGTTCAGCAACAGGAAAAGAAAGTCTTTTGCAGAGATGGGGGAATTATGTTAGTAATGGACACGGAGGAAATAAGGGTTTGAAAAAACTAGATTTTGATTATATCCAGAAAAACTTTGAGTACTCTGTCTTAGAGACTTTTCCGAATAAAACAGATGATAAAGAAATTCTAAATCGTGAATCATGGCATAAAAGAATATTTCAAACTACTGAAAAAGAATTTGGTTATAACGAGAATTGATAAGAAAATAATTTAGAACTCAAACACCAGTCAAAAGACTCGGTGTTTTTTCATACCCAAGATCAGACAAGGAGGCAAGCAATTGGGCATTTTCAACAGCTTCTTTTCCTGGAGCTGGTTCAGCTTCGGAAAGAAAAAGTCGGGGCGTGATTACTACACACGGGTCCGGCAGAGGCGGTACTGGCAGAGAAATTCTATCTTTACCGATAACATTTACAACAAAATCGCCACTGATGTGGCACTCATGAAATTCAAGCATATCAAGGTAACCTCCGATAGCTGGGACACCCAGGAGGCCAGCGAGTTAATCAATCTAATTGCTCTATCCCCCAACGACTAAAGGGGTTAGGATTGATGCCAAATTTCCAAAGTGTGGCGACGACGAATCAAGATGCCTTCCACTTATGGCGAAGTTTGCGGATAATTTGCCTGGAGCGATAAATAAGACGCTGGACAGTATCAGAGCTTCATTAACTGGATCGTGAAAAATAAAGATAGTATAGTTTCCTTTGGTGTCGCAATTGGTGCAGCTGTATTAGCTTTTGAAGGCTTTTCTATCGTTCAAGGAGTGATACTCGGCATTCAAAATATGGTTAAAGCCTTTAAGGCTTATCAAATTGCCAATGAAGGGGCGACTGTTGCACAATGGACCTACGGATAATGAGAGTAAGGTAGATATGTTATAATGAAATCCAAACTATAAGAAATAAATGGGGCTAAATATGAATACTTTCTACACAGGAGCCATGGCCGTACTAATATCCATTCTAGCAATCCAAATCGTCAGACTATTGAAAGCCTAGAAAGATAAAAGAAACGCTGAAAAAAGCGTGAAAAACTAGAGGAAGAAAAAATTTCCAAGTCGTATAATTTTGAGTTACCTACCGAAATTAATATAATTATCTGAATTATTAGAAAAGAGGTGGTTATTCAATGACGAAAAACCTCAAAGAGTTAGAACACAAGAAATTGAGCATTGACGCTTTTGTTCAAATATTGAGAGATTATCATTCCAAGTTTTTAGGAATCAGAAATGAAATGTATTGAATGCCTATATATCAAGCTTTTCTTCTATTATATAGTTATTGTATTTTGCTACAATTTAATGGAAGGTTCTATCGGATAATACGCCGATAAACGAGGTAAATAAGGGTTTTACGCTAAAGCCAACCCCTTATTGTCCACAAATTTCCTTTGTAGAAATCGAGTGCAGTGCACTCGATTTTTTTTATGCGGATGTTGTTCACATAGCTTACTAACCTTTTTTACGCGAATAAAAACTTGTGGAGAAGATCATAAATTGACAAATTTTAATTTGAATATTTTATGAACACTTTGGTAAAATATATAGCTTTTTTAAATTAAACGGCACATTTTTATAAGAAAATTACTATATTTAGAGCTATTAATATACTTCTTTTGCGAAAAAACATAACAGTACAATGCGACTTTTATAACATTTATACATAGTTTGCCTAATTTTTAATCCATAGCTATCATACGAGTAGAAATACATTTTCAAAGATAAGGAGACTACTTATATGAATACTAAATTCGCAAAATTAAGTAAAAGTAAAAAGGGCATAAGTGCTGCCATATTAGCAGCTGGAATCATGGGGATGGCAATGGCGCCAAATGCATATGCACATGGGTTTGTTGAAAAACCAGCTAGCCGTGCCGCTTTATGTAACCAAAATTATGGCGGTCTTAACTTAAGCTGTGGAAACGTTATGTATGAGCCACAGAGCTTAGAGGCACCAAAAGGATTTCCACAAGGTGGACCAATTGATGGTAAAATTGCATCTGCAGGAGGTATGTTTGGTGGCATCCTCGATCAACAATCCGTAAATCGCTGGTTTAAGAATACGATTACAGGTGGACCAAATACCTTTACATGGAAGTACACTGCGCCGCATTTAACAAGCAAGTGGCACTATTATATTACGAAAAAGGGATGGGATCCTAATAAACCATTAACCCGTGCTGATCTTGAGCCAATTGGAACTGTTGAACATAATGGTACTGCTGCATCAAATAATTTAACTCATACAATTAACGTGCCAACTGACCGTAGTGGCTACCACGTGATTCTAGCTGTTTGGGATGTAGCTGATACTACAAATGCTTTCTATAATGTAATTGATGTAAATTTGGTAAATAATGTGGATGTGGATAAAGAAGCTCCAAGTCAACCGAATGGATTGCAAGCAATGAAAGTTACTTCTAACAGTGTTGAGCTAAAATGGAATCCTTCTACAGACAATGTAGGGGTAAAAGAATATCAAGTATTACGCGATGGTAAAGCAATTGGAACTTTACCGGGAACAACATTCACAGATAAAAATTTAAAAGCGAATACAAAATATACATATACAATAAAGGCAGTGGATGCCGCTGGAAATATTTCGAAAGAAAGTGAGTCTATAGCTGTAGAGACAATGAATGCAGTTCCGGACACAGAAGCACCAACGCAACCAACTTCACTTCATGCGATGGGAGTAACATCCTCAAGTGTAGACTTAATGTGGGGGGCATCAGAGGATAATGTAGCAGTTGACCACTATGTTATATATCGAAGCACACAAGTAGGGCAACTGACTGTAGTTGGAACATCGAAAACTACTTCCTTTATGGACATGAATCTACAATCCAATACAACATATATGTATGCAGTTACTGCCGTTGATGCAGCAGGAAATGAATCTAATAAAAGTTCTATTTTCACTGTGACTACAAAAGAGCAAGGGTCGACTTATGAGCAATGGAGTCCATATAAGGCGTACACAAAAGGTGATAAAGTAGAGCATCAAGGGGAAATATATGAAGCTGTGCAAAGTTATCAAGGATATGGAGATCCAAATTGGATATTCGCATTGTCTTTATGGAAAGAAAGTAAATAAAGTTTTAATAAAAGGGATTTTCTTAAAGAAATTATGTAATATTATTTTTTGGATATAAAGGTAAAAAATCTGCATAGCGTTTAGATTGAAGGAGACGAACATTGAAAATCGTCTCCTTCTTTTGATCTTCAAGGTAAGTACCTAATGTTGTTTTGATGGTTTAAAGAGCCGTTATAAAGTTGAGGGAAAACAGTTGGAAAACCTGTATTAGGAATATTATATGCAATAAAGGTTTCGGACATAGATACATTGTCTTTTTCCTTCTGACTCCTAGCCACATAGGCTATTTTATTGTTTTCTAAGTTTGTTACGAATAACTGCGATTCGTCATTAGAAAACGGTACCCAATTACGTTCGGAAAATGGCAATAAAGCATTTATATGCCCCAATGTATTATTAAAAAAGTTAAAGTTTCCTAGAAAATGATCAAAAATAGATTGAGCTAAGTTTTCACCAAACAGTTGAGGAGACGTCAATGTAGAAGGCAGTAATGTATCTTGATCACTGTCATTTTGAGTTTCCCTATTTATCTCGGGGCTTTTTGAAAAAAAAAACAAAAACCATACAGCGTGATTTTGCTCGTCCGCTGCTGCACGTCGAAATCTTTCTTTAATCATCGGATCATTTGCTTTATCTGCTATATCTAAATAAGAATCAACAGCTTCTTGTTCATCTTTAAAAGCAAATTCGATTCCAGCCCTATAGTTGTCCGGACATTCCTCAATTATTTGATAAGAAGGCTTTCTTCCTGTTAAATTCGTATAAAGTTTGCTAAATTCCTCGAGATGGCGTAGTTCATCCTTTTGAATCTCAAGTATTCTATTCTTTTCATCCTCGGTAGGAGCCATCTTAGCTAACTTCTCATAACAAGCAATGGCACTATATTCAGCATTAATTGCCTTCTGAATATCATTTACAAGTTGAGCATCGTTTAGCATAGGATAAGTACCATTATGCTGTGGAGCATAATGATAATAGTATTGATTTGGATACATCGTTGTCCTCCTTTTGTTTAACTCTTCTTTCAGCGGGTGTCCAAACACCTGTACCTGTCTTACGCTTTCGGTACAAAAGACATCCGCTGAAAGAAGCTAAAGCCTCCGGCGGATGTCACGGAATCGGAATGGAATTAATAAAGGATGTTAGCCTAAAATCATCGCATCCGTGTGATAACGGCTAACTGACCTGCATCGGTGTCGTTGTAGCGACACCTTCGCCCCAAAAATAATTGCAGGCCTAAGCACAAAGCCGATTCCGGACGTAATTATGCCGGGGCATAATTGATCCATCAACTTATCTTATGCTTTGTGTATAGGTAATTGTGCAAAGTCATTTCATTTTCGCCTAGCGAGGTTGTTAAACATAATTGCCTGGCATTTTATATAGGTTTGAATTCCTTGTATAGTCAGAAAATTGTAAAATGACAAATATGTAGTATAGTAGATGAAAATTACTATAAGTCGCAGATACAAGAATCCCATCAACGATTAGGAAAAAAGTAAATTCTCAAATTAACTAAGCTTATACGAATGGTTTTTTTTGTTATTGTTCTAATCACATCGGCTTTTGCGATTTGGACGCCTCAGCCGACGATTTGGGTGATGCAACTACTGGCTAGTAAGAATAATCCTGAAAATTTTGGCGCTGATCCATCTAATTTACCCGCGCTCATGGAGCAAACTCAGGTGATCTCAGACATTTCATATCCATCCCTCAAGGCGATTCCGGATGCCATGTATATCTGCGCGAAAGATTGCGACAGCTACAATTATACCGAGGGATAAATGATAATATTTTTTCAGACATGAATAGATAGGAAAATGAAGAGATGTCTTTGTTATGAACCTCTCTATAAAACTATTAACTGCGTGAAATAGCTTATTCGTTGATTGTAGCGAAGATGCTCGACTCCTAAGCGAGCAACCAGCAGTGTAAATAAGCCTTCGATATCACAGTAAAATATAGTTTATCAACATGTCTGATTTGCTTATAAAAACAGTTGACTTATTTTCTTGTTGTAACTATAATGGTTACAGCTGGAGGTGATGAAGATTAAAATTAGCAGTCGTTTTACAATTGCTGTTCATATTTTATCAATCATCAAACAAAATCCATCGACTATTTGCACATCAGAATTTATGGCGGAAAGCGTAAATACAAATCCAGTAGTGATTAGGAAGATAGTATCCTATCTTAAAAAGGCAGGTATAGTGCAAGTGCGTAGGGGAACAGGTGGAGCTTCTTTAGTTAAAGATCTGGATGCTATCACTTTGTTGGATGTTTTTCGATCAGTAGAAGTTGTAGAAGAAGATCAGTTATTTCATCTACATGAAAATCCAAATCCTGATTGTCCTATAGGTGCAAATATACAGGCTGTGTTAGAGCTAATTTTAGTGCAAGCACAAGAAGCAATGGAACAAGTATTGGCTAATATTACTATGGAACAAGTGATTACATCTTTAGTCCGTGAAATTCAACAATCAAAATAATGCATTCCTTTCACTTCTATCAGTGGATGTCGCAGAAATCGGAAAGGAATCATCGTATCCATGCGATAACGGCTAACTGACTTGCATCAGTGTTGCTGACGCTACGTTAGCACTGCGCTTTCGCACAAAAAACATCTGCTGCTGACGCTACGCTTTCGCGCAAAAAACATCTGCAGGTCTCAGCACAAAGCCGATTTCGGACGCAATTATGCCGAGGTATAATTGATCTGAATGCATTATTTATTTGACTTAGTTGTAACTATTATGGTTACAACAAAAAGAGAAAGGAAGGTTTATTGGATGACCCTTAAAATAAAAGCATATTCGGATTTTATTTGTCCTTTCTGTTTTTTAGGGAAAGGGCCATTAGATGAAATTGCAAAAGAAAAGGATATTGACATAGAATGGATGCCGTTTGAATTAAGGCCTAAACCGTATCCTAAAATTGATCCTTGGAAAGAGCCTGCTAAATTAGGTTCGTGGGACTCCTATATTCTCCCTACAGCTAAAAAGCTAGGGATTGATATGCGATTACCGCGTGTATCTCCACATCCTTATACAAATTTAGCTTTTGAAGGATATCAATTCGCTAAGGTATATCAAAAAGGAAATGAATTTCATCATAGAGTTTTCACAGCATTTTTCCAAGAGGAACAAAATATTGAGGATGTAGACGTGTTAACTCAATTAGCAAATGAGGTAGGTCTGCCAAAAGACGAATTCAAAAAATCTTTGCTTTCAGGTAAATATCGTGAAGTACATCAAGAGTCTCTAAGGCATGCATATGAAGAAGCAAATATTACGGCTGTTCCTACACTAATTATTGGTGATGAAATAATCCAAGGGTTAGCTAGTAAAGAAAGAATAGAGCAAGTCATCGATCAGCAATTAAAAAAATAGAAAATGGAAATTTAGATTTAAACAGTAGCCAAATGAAGGCTGCATGGAAAAGTCTATATATAAATTTAATTAAAATTTGGAGGAACTACAAATGTCAGTAACAACAACTAATTTAAAAGAAGCAATTATTAATCGCCGTTCAATCCGTAAAGTGAAAAAGAACGCAGCGATTACAAAAGAAAAAATGGAAGAGCTATTAAAAATTAGTGTACATGCACCATCTTCATTTAATATGCAAAGTGGACGCGTAGTAGTTTTAATGGATAATGAACATGAAAAGTTTTGGGATATTGTTAAAGAAACATTACGTGCGCGTGTTCCAGCAGAAAATTTTGCTGCAACAGAAGAGCGTTTACATGGCTTTAAAGATGGAGTAGGAACAATCTTATTCTTTGAAAATCAAGCAACAATCGAACAAATGCAAGAAAATGCTCCTTCTTATAAAGATCAATTCCCTTTCTGGTCTCATCAAGGAAATGCTATGCTACAATACGCAACATGGATGTCTTTAACTACTGAAGGAATTGGCGCATCTATTCAGCACTACAATCCAATTATTGACGAGGAAGTTAAAGAAACTTGGAATATTCCAGCAGAATGGAGCCTTGTAGCTCAAATGCCATTCGGTGAGCCAAATGAGCAACCAGGAGAAAAAACTTCTTTACCTTTTGAAGATGTAGTGAAGTTTTATTAATTAAATCAATAATAAACCCGGTTAAGTGGACGTGATGCACTTAACCGGGTTTTTAATTTTTAGTCAAATGGAAATTGACCCTATATATTGTATGATAATATCCATATATGCCTTGTTTATAAGCTAGGTTTTTTACGATACGTTCATATTTCATTAGAAAGTATATGCTATGATAAATATACATAGAGGAGGGGGTCACATGATTATAGTTGGATTAACTGGTTGGGGTGATCATCCTTCGCTTTATAGTGAAGTGACTGCCTCAAAGGACAAATTATTCGATTATACTGGTCACTTTTTAACAGTAGAAGTAGATACTTCTTTTTATGCAATACCTTCTAAAGAGAATGTTCGAAAGTGGTGTGAAGATACACCCGGAAATTTTCGTTTTGTTGTGAAGGCCTATCAAGGAATGACTGGTCATTTACGTGGCGACATACCGTTTGAATCAAAGAATGACATGTTTAATGCCTTTATCGAATGTGCCAATGAATTTAAACGTCATGGGAAGTTGGCGATTGTACTAGCACAATTCCCACCGTGGTTTGATTGTCAGACTAAGAATGTACAATATTTATTGTATATTAGGCAGCAGCTCAAAGGCTTTGACGTAGCTATTGAGTTTCGCAATCGAACATGGTATGCGGACAATGTAGTACAGCAAACAATGGATTTTTTACGAGAGCATCAATTTATTCATACAATTTGTGATGAACCACAGGCTGGCGTAGGTTCTGTACCATTTTATCCTACGGCTACTGCGACGAAGGCACTTGTACGTATTCATGGACGTAACATTCATGGCTGGCGTAATACTGGTAATGCCGAGAACTGGCGGAAGGTTCGCTTTTTATATGATTACAATAGTGAAGAATTGCAGCAGCTTGGACAGCATTTGAAACATCTCCAATCAGAAGTACAGGATCTATATGTATTATTTAATAATAATTCAGGGCTTCATGCTGCGAAAAATGCAAAGGAATTACAAGGTATTCTAGCGATTAAAGACATAGGGTTAGCGCCTAAACAATTAAACATGTTTGAAGGGGAACTATAATGGAATTTTTTGTTTTAGTTATTATAGCATTATTATCTGGGATAATTGGCTCGTTGGTTGGGCTTGGCGGAGGGATTATCTTAGTTCCAGCAACTTTATACGTTGGGTTAAATCTAGGGATGATACCAGATATCACTCCTCAAAAAGTAGTTGGTTTATCTGTTGTCATGATGATTTTTACTGGACTTGCCTCTACATTAAGCTATATGAAATCTAAAACAGTTGATTATAAGAGTGGTTGGATATTCTTTATAGGAAGTATACCTGGAACAATGCTGGGTGCATGGGTAAATAAGGGGCTAGATGTACCATCATTTAATTTGTATTTTGGTATTTTACTCATCATTTTAGCGACGATATTACTTGTACGTGATCGATTGAAACCTGTAGAATGGTTTGTAAAAAACGGCAGGCAACAGGAGTTCAAAGATAAAGAAGGAAATACCTTTATATATGGGTATCCCATTTGGTTTGCCATTGCATTAACATTTGGCATAGGCTTTGCCTCTGGATTATTTGGTATTGGTGGAGGCTCGATGATCGTGCCTGCCATGATTATTTTATTTTTATTCCCACCGCACGTTGCAGTGGCAACATCGATGTTCATGGTATTTTTATCGTCGATTGTTAATTCAGCGAGTCATGTTTATTTAGGACACGTTCCATGGCTCTATACGATTCCTGTTATCCCAGGAGCTTATATTGGAGCAAAGCTAGGGGCCGCATTAAATAAAAGAATTAAATCAGATACGCTTGTAGTAGCGCTTCGAGTTATTTTATTATTATTAGGAATTCGTTCTATTATCGAAGGGTTATTGTGATATTAGGTCCGGAAAGTAAAGATGATTTTGATAGAAAGTCTTCTACAGACATAGAAGCTATTTTAAAGAAGAGGTGGCTTAATTGCTGGAAAAAATTCATATATTTCATACGAATGATTTGCACAGTCATTTTAAGTATTGGCCACGAATGCAAACCTATGTGGAAGAAATGCGTACGAAGCTTACAACCATGGGAGAAACAAGTTATTTATTTGATGTTGGCGATCATTTAGATCGTTCAAATATTTATACGGAAGCAACAGTCGGTAAGGGCAATGTGAGATTATTGAATGAAGCGGGCTACGACGTAGTGACAATTGGTAATAATGAAGGTATAACGTTGTCCCATGAGGAGCTATACCATTTGTATGATGAAGCAACTTTTGACGTAGTAGTTGCTAATGTGAATGCCTCTCAAGTACCAAACCCAGCGTGGATGAAGCCGTATGTTGTATTAACAACTGCTTATGGCACAAAGGTTGCAGCCATTGCAGCAACGGCTATGTTTGAAATTTATTATAACGAATTAGACTGGGAGATAGATGAGGCACGAAGTTCACTCATTCGCTTAGCACTTCAGCTTCGCAAAGAAGTAGATATAATTGTTTGTTTGTCACATTTAGGGATAACAGAGGATGAGCTTTTAGCTGAGGAATGCCCAGAAATAGATGTTATATTCGGCTCACATACACATCATGTTCTCCCTAATGGAAAGCTAATTAATGGCGTTTTATTAACGGGTGGAGGGAAATTTGGACAATATACTGGCCATCTTACGTTAGAATATGATACAAAATCTAGGGAAATTGTTGAAAAAAAGGATACATTAATTCATAATAATGATTTGCCTGCGATTAAAAATGAACATGAAATCGTTCAATATTTTGAAAAGGAAGGCAAACGATTACTTGATATTCCAGTATTCACTACGGGAAAATCGTACAACAAGGAATGGTTCCATTATTCGCAATTATCAGATTTGTTCGCGCGTGCGATTTTAGAGAAAAGTGGAGCAGATTGTGCGTTATTTAACGCGGGTATTTTTTTAGATGGATTACCTAAGGGAACAGTGACAGCACTAGATTTGCATAGAATTTTCCCACATCCTATAAATTTATGTACGATTGAATTATCAGTTGCTGAAATGAAAGAAATTTTTCAGCAATCTAAAAATGAAGAATGGCCATATATTGAGCTAAAAGGATTAGGGTTTAGAGGCGTTATTTTTGGGAAGATGTTAACTTATGGCTTTTCGATGAATGAAGATCGCCAATTACTTATCAATGGGAAGCTTGCAGATAATGATCGAATTTATAAATTAGTAACACTTGATTTGTTTACGTTCGGTTATTTTTATCCAAGCTTTAAATATGCTAAGAAAAAATATATTCTACCAGAATTTTTACGAAACATTATGATAGATTATGGTCAAAGATTCTTTAAGTAATAGTAGATAAAACGCTTTAAGAATGGATTGGGGAAAAGGTCATGCGATTAATTTCAATCGATGTATTAAAAGAAGGAATGGTATTAGCAAGAACCATTTGGAATGAGGCGGGGCATCCTCTTTTAAAGAAAGATGTTGTCATTAATGAACGTATCATACAAAGGCTTCAACAATTAAATACGCATTATTTATATATTGACGATAAAATTTCTAAGGGTATTGAGGTACAAGAAACAGTTCCAACTGTTATTCGAAATAAAGCAATTTCAACCATTAAAGATTCTTTCCAATCAATCAATGGTTTAAATCCAGTAAATGCCTCTTATGTGCTTGACCAACAATCAAAAGCAATTGTCTCAATTGTAGACGAGTTACTGTTGGCAGTTAAGGGTAATGATGAAATTTTAACAATACTAACAGATGCGTATTTATTTGATGAATATTTATATCAACATTCCTTTCAAGTCACACTATATTCGATAGCGATTGCGAAAGAGCTTGGATACTCAGTAGAGGATTTACGTTTAATTGGGATTGGCGCTTTGTTACATGACATTGGGAAGCTTATGGTACCAAAAGAGATCCTCACAAAGCCTGAGCGCCTAACGTGTGAAGAGTTTGAAACGATGAAGCAGCATACTCGATATGGTTTTGATTTGTTACGTAATTTACATTCCATATCATTGATTGTTGCACATTGTGCTTTCCAACATCATGAACGGATTGATGGGAGTGGCTATCCAAGGGGCTTGGTAGATTTTGAAATCCATCCGTTTGCCAAAATTATTGGTGTAGCAGACGTCTTTGATGCGGTGACTACAAGTCGTGTATATCGAGAAAAAATGCTACCTTCCCAGGGTCTAGCAATTTTAGAAGCAGGCGCTGGAACGATATACGATGCACGTATTGTAAAAGCATTGAAAAGGTCTGTTGTACATTATCCAAATGGTGTTATTTTAAAATTATCGGATGGGCGCCGAGGTATTGTATCGAGACAAAATGCATTGAATGCCGCATTACCTTGGGTTCGTATTTTTGAGGAACAAAATCAATTAATAGCAGCTACATATGAAATTAATTTTGTGGACTACCCAACCGTAATAATAGAAAGCGTTGAAGTAGATTATGTTGTACCATTGAAAATCGAATAAAAATCTCCTCCTGTTCATACGTTAAGGAACAGGAGGAGATTTTTTGTTTTTCCCTCGAAAAAGAATGAAATTACGATCATATAGTAATCATAGCAACTATAGAAAAAAGGGAAATCGATTGAATCGATTAACCCTAGTAGTTGTATTTGTTATTATCGGTGTTTTTTTATTTATTTATTATTTAAATGAGCAGCTTATGCCGACCTACTTAGATTATGCTGAAATACAAACGGCTAAAATTGCATCTTCCGTTGTGAGTAAAGCGATTGATTCTCGTACATCAAGTGTTATGGATGTTAATGATATTCTTGTAGAAGTATCCCCTGGGAACCATGCTGATTTGAAAGTTAATACTGAAACGATTAATCGAGTTCGAACAGAAACGGTCAATCAAGTAAAATTGTATTTAGAGCAGGCAGAGCAAGGAGAGTTGTCGCATTTGCCAAATCTTGATAATGTTGAATATGATTATAACAAGATCAATGAAGGTAATGGGGTAGTTTTTTATATGCCGTTGAGTCAGGCGGCTAATATCCCTTTAATCGGGAATTTAGGACCTAAAATTCCAATACGCTTTCATGTAATTGGCAATGTGCATAGTGAAGTTACTTCTTCAATAGAGGAATATGGTATAAATAGTGCCTATATGTCGGTAGGGATTCATATAGAAGTAAAAGTGCAAATTATTGTCCCTTTTGCTAGTAAAACTACTACAGTTACTCAGGATATTCCAGTGGCAATGGGCTTAGTAAGAGGGGATGTTCCAAGTGTTTATTCAAAAGGTGGTGAAGAGGTACCTTCAATTCAAGTACCTATCACTCCTAAAAAGTAAAAATGTTTAACTTCTTTCAGCAAATGTTCTTTGTACCGAAAGCTTAGCGACAGGTAAAGTGTCCAAACACCTACTGAATAGAGGAACTAAGGCTAAGAACTTCACATCCACTGACATGCATCACGCAGGCCTAAGCACAAAGCCAATTCCGGACGCAATTATGCCGAGGCATATTAGATTGTTATAGTTGTTGGAGTTCATTTAATATGTTACATTGACAGTGAAGATAGTAATATAAAAACTGCATATATTTGATAGGGGCGATATCCGTATGACATCTTGTAAACCTACAAGCAAAGAAAAAGAAGAATATTTAAGAAAACCAGATTGGTTAAAAATTAAATTAAACACAAATGATGAATATAAAGGGCTAAAGAAGCTCATGCGTGAAAAAAATCTGCATACAGTATGTGAGGAGGCACGCTGTCCTAATATTCATGAATGCTGGGGTGAACGACGTACAGCAACAATGATGATCCTTGGATCTGTTTGTACGCGTGCTTGCCGTTTCTGTGCTGTTAAAACAGGCTTACCAAATGAATTAGACCTAGCTGAGCCAGAACGAGTAGCAGATTCAGTAGCTATTATGAACTTGAAGCACGTTGTTATTACAATGGTAGCACGTGATGACTTAAAGGATGGCGGTGCGCAAGTATTAGCTGAAACAGTCCGTGCGATTCGTCGTAAAAGTCCGTTTACATCGATTGAAGTTTTACCATCCGATTTAGGTGGTTTACAAGAGAACCTTCAAATGTTAATGGATGCGAAGCCGGATATTTTAAATCATAATATTGAAACAGTGCGTCGCTTAACGCCAAGAGTACGTGCACGTGCAAAATATGAGCGTTCATTAGAGTTTCTTCGTTTGGCAAAAGAAATGCAGCCAGACATCCCTACGAAGTCATCATTAATGATAGGCTTAGGTGAAACACATGAAGAAATTTTAGAAGTTATGGACGATTTACGAGCAAACGACGTAGATATTATGACAATTGGTCAATACTTACAGCCAACGAAAAAGCATTTGCCTGTTAAAAAGTATTATTCTCCAATAGAGTTTGGTAAACTGCGTAAAATCGCAATGGAAAAAGGGTTTAAGCATTGTGAGGCAGGCCCACTTGTACGTAGTAGCTATCATGCTGATGAACAAGTTAACGAAGCGACAAAAGAACGTCAGCTACAAGCAGAACAGTAAGAACAAATGCTGAAATAGAAGGCGGTGCCACTTTGATCAATATAGAAGGATATGAATACGAGATTATTGAAGATTACAAAGAAGCTTTTCAAGAGGAAGTATTCAAGGAACGATACTCAGATATTTTAGCCAGATATGATTATATTGTGGGCGACTGGGGCTATAGTCAATTACGCTTAAAAGGCTTTTTTGATGATAAAAATCAAAAAGCCACTTTCGATACGAAGATTAGTACATTACAAGATTACTTATTTGAGTATTGTAATTTTGGCTGTGCATATTTCGTCTTGCGAAAATCCGGCAAATCTACTCAACAGCCAGAAGCTGTAGTAAGTGAAGAACATGAAGTGACAAAGCTTGTTGAGAATGCACAAATAGCAGAATAAACTTTTAAAACCTGATGCGAATTTTGCATCAGGTTTTTACTTTGTAGTGATAGGTTTTTAAAATCTGGTAATAATAAAAATATGGCATAGCGTGTGGTTGATTTCCGTTCCAACTGGGCGCTTTGTAGCTGCCGCTTCGCTTTCGCACAGAAAAAACATTTGTTGCTGCCGCTTCGCTTTCGCACAGAAAAAACATTTGTTGCTGCCGCTTCGCTGCAGGGTCTCATCTGTGACGCTGTTCCCCAAAGAGTCGCCCAGCCTCCACTCCAATCAACTTATATTCAGGATATACGTTTTAACAAATACCATCTCCAACTTTTGGTGGTGAATCAAAAAGGACGGATTTTAAAATTAATTTTAGTTTTATTAAAGGTGTGTGTTGTTTAGATGAAAAAAGCTGTATTTTTGGATCGTGATGGGGTCATCAATGAAGTTTTAACAGATCGCGTTAAATTTGTCAATAAACCTAAGGATCTCTATTTCCTGCCGCATGTTTCGAAAGCTATAAAAAAATTGAATAAATACTTCGACTATATATTTGTAGTAACCAATCAAGGTGGCGTTGGATTGGGGTTTATGAAAGAAACGCAGCTACAAAAAATACACGAGCATATGGTAAAAGAATTGAAGAAGGAAGGGGCCATGATTCACGAAGTTGTCTATTGCCCCCATAAACCAAAGTCGGGCTGTGCCTGCCGTAAACCCAGTAGTAAATTAATCGTAGATCTTGGTGAAAAATATAATATTGACTTAGCAAAATCCTACATGGTGGGAGATACGGATACAGATATTATAGCAGGCAAACGAGCAGGAACTAAGGGAGTATTTTTAGGTGCGAAAGATCCACTGGCAGATGCGATTTTTCCAGATTTAATTAGTGCTGCTGATTGGATTATTAAGGATGCAATAGCATAACGCTAGTATTGTTGAAGTGGAAAGACAAAGCGTATAAATCATGTAAATAAGGATAATTTATTTATTGGAGGTGATTAATTTGACTAAAGAAAATAAAAAATCGTTAGATCGAGAAGAATATGGATTTGGCTTTGATATTAGTGTTGATGACTTAGGAGTAATTGGGCAAAATCAACAAGCCAAAAAACAAAATGACAATGAGAACAAAGACAAGCCTCGCAATAAGGATAATCCTGCTAAATTAAATAATGAAAAGTAGGGGCACGATCCGATGAGGCATAATTGATACTTAAGATATTTACAAAAAAATTCCGCCAACCTTCTGTTGCACAGTGCGTAAATTAGAACCCTATTTTCGCAGAAAAGCGGAATTTTTTTGTATTAAATTCTTAATTGCTATATTGCAGGCACAAAAAAACACCCACTTTGGAGGGTGTTAATTTAATAATTCACGTAAGTATTCCCGTAGCTCGACTGTATCTTCCTCTGTGCGATTGTATACGTGTTCAAGATAGCCAGGCTCTTCTACATCATCTGGACCAATTATAGCAAAGCGTCCAAATTGAATATCCATGACAAGCACTTTTCCAAAGAAACGACCCGATTGCAAAATGGCTAAATCATAACGTAACCTATTCCCTGCAAAACTAACAAAGCGTGTTTTTGTATCCTCTACATCATCATATAAAAAAAAACGTTCCATCTTTTAATCTCCTTCCAGTCCTATAGATATGGTACTATAGAAGAGAAATGACTATCAACTTTTAAAGATTTGAATGGGGGCTTTCCTTGTGTATTTTGTAGATCGTAATAAAATCACAAAAAACTTACAGTACTTAGATAGACTATTAGCAATTTTAGAGTCAGAAGATAGCTGGCTAGAAAACGATATGAAGAAATTAGCAATCGAGCGAATTGGTCACAATGTGATGGAGTCAATGATGGATGTAGGAAATTTAATGATTGACGGTTTCATTATGCGTGATCCAGGAAGCTATGAGGATATTATTGATATTTTAATCGATGAAAAAGTCGTATCTACTGAAATGGAAGCACCGTTAAAAGTAGTAGTTGGTTTACGTAAAATGCTTGTTCGTGAATTCACAAATGTAGATGTTCAGGAAGTTGTTAATGTGTTAACAACGACTTTACCAGCATTAAAGCAATTCTCACCAGCTGTGAATAGTTATTTAACAAATGAACTCGGCCCTGTTTCAGCATTTTTACCAGAGGATCACCAATGAAAACCTACAAGGCATATTGTTTTGATTTAGATGGTACAGTGTACCGTGGAAAGGATGGCATTCCTTCTGCGATTACTTTTATTCATCGGTTACAACAAATAGGAATCGAGCCATTTTACGTAACAAACAATTCTTCTAAGACAAGAGAGCAACTGCAGGAAGCTTTAAGCGCTATAGGTGTGAATGCACCGTTAGAACATATTTACTCTAGTGCATTAGTTACTGCAAAATATGTAGCCTTGAATTTCCCTGGCAAAAAAGTAGCCATGCTAGGTTCTGATGGTATTCGTAAAGCGTTATTTAATGAAGGCATTGAACCAACTGAGGATGAGCCAGAGGTATTTGTTATGGGAATTGATCGAAATCTAGATTATATGGCACTTGCGAAGGCTACAATTGCTGTGCAAAATGGTGCGACGTTTATAGCAACGAATCAAGATATTAAATTCCCGACAGAACATGGTTTTTTGCCAGGTAATGGGTCGTTTGCCCGATTAGTAGGTGAGGTTGCAGACGTTGAGCCAATCTATATCGGTAAACCATCACCTGCAATGCTTGAAGTCATTGCAACAGAGCATGACTTTAAGAAAGATGAAATGGTGATGATTGGCGATAATTACGACACAGATATTATGTGTGGAATTCGTTATGGCTGTGACACAATCCATGTAAATACGGGTGTTACACCAACAAAGGTTGTACTTGAGAAGGAGCAGCAACCTACCTATGTAGTAGAAGCTTTAATTGCCGAGGCATAATTGAATGAATAGTTCAAACATAAAAAAAGGATGCTTATGTCGATTTTTTTGGCATAACATCCTTTTTATATGTTCAAATTTAGAGTAAGTGTTTCATCATTATATGAATGAGGTATTACGCCTTCATTACCATAACGGATTTTCTTCGATAAATTGATAAATGGCATTCGTCAACGCTTCAGGAGAATCAGCCTCAACTAGTTCACCATTGACGATTGCATAAAATGATTCTGAACATTTTGTACAGTAACTAAGACAGCCATATTCCAAAACGTCGATGTTCGGATCACGCTCTAATATTTCATAAGTTTTTTGGGAGCCGTTTGCTAAATTACTTATACAAAATTCAACCATTGGATTCATACATGTCACCTCACCAAAGTAATGCTACTCGCTTTTAAAACATTCGTCAATGATTTGAGTTGATCATGATATAAAAGCAGATACTAAGTGATAAAGTTGTGCGCACGCCAAATGATGTAAATTCCCTTTACAAAAGTGAAGAGAAGAAAACGATATTCAAGGAAAATTCGAACAATAGCGACAATTTATCGGATCTCAAATGATACAAAAATCGTTCGAAAAAAGCAAGTTAGCATGTATTTTGTGAAATCTTTCACAAAATTGCATTCTGATATTGTGAAACTTCTCACAATCAGTTATACTCATTTGTGGATACTTTGTGAACAATTAATACAAGAGATATAAAAGGAGACTATTATGGGAAAATTAGTACTTTTAGGTGGCGGCTACGGCAATATGCGTCTGATGCTTCGATTATTACCAAATGTTCCATTAGACACAGAAATCGTGCTAGTAGACAGAGCCCCTTTCCATAGTTTAAAAACAGAATTTTACGCATTAGCAGCAGGGACTGCAACAGATAAAGAAATTCGAGTAAGCTTTCCAGAGCATGAACGTTTATCGGCTGTATATGGAGAAGTTGTTGAAATTAATCGTGCGGAAAAAGTAGTCATTCTAGAAGATGGACAACGTATTGACTATGATGATTTAGTAATTGGTCTTGGCTGTGAGGATAAATATCACGGTGTACCAGGTGCAGAGGAGTACACATATAGCATTCAGACAATGGCGAAATCACGTTCAACATTCCAAGCACTTTGTGGTTTACCAGCAGGCTCTACAGTCGGAATTGTAGGAGCTGGCTTAAGTGGTATTGAGCTTGCAAGTGAGTTACGTGAAAGCCGATCAGATTTGAAAATAAAGCTATTCGACCGTGGTCCTCGTATTCTGAAGGACTTCCCAGAAAAGCTAAGCAAATATGTAAAAGACTGGTTCGTAAAACATAATGTCGAAGTCATTGCCAATTCAAATATTACAAAAATTGATCAAGGTAAAATTTACAATCACGAAGATGAAATTGCACTCGATTCTGTAGTTTGGACTGCTGGTGTACAGCCTGTCAAAATTGTTCGTGATTTAGAAGTTGAGAAAGATAAACAAGGACGTCCGCTTGTCACACAATATTTCAATCTTCTTGATGATGAGCATGTATATGTTGTAGGTGACTGTGCTGCTTCAGAATTACCTCCAACTGCGCAGTTAGCGGAGGAACAAGCAGAACAAATCGTCAAAGTACTTCGCATGCGTTGGAAAGGCGAAAACTTACCTGAGAAAATGCCTGATATTAAATTAAAAGGATTCATGGGAGCTCTTGGTAAAAAACAAGGCTTCGTTTACTTAGCAGATACAACAGTAACAGGACGTATCGCACGCTTAATGAAATCAGGATTATTATGGTACTACAAACGTCAAAATGACTAATTAGTTCGTTGATCTTTATAAAAAGGAATTGTTTCAAAATTTACTTTTGAAACAATTCCTTTTATTTCTTTTAAACAGTTTCGTCAGGAACGAAACCTAAATTTTCAAGTGCAGTAAATACAGGCTTTAATTGCACATAGCCTTCGCCCACTACTTCATTATTTATAAGGACAAGTGGATAAAAAAATTCATCTTCTTGAATGCGTGTAGCATAATCTTGATCGCGCTCATTCTCAATTGGTCCCTCGATATCGATATAGCGAATATCATATCCTTGGTTTGGATATTTTCGATCTATGGCTGCTTGTAGCCACTCATATGTATCCTTTGAAGATGGCGCATTGACACAACTTGCGCAAATTATCGCTGTTCCGTAAATTTCAATCAGTGGTTTCGTTTGACTCATTTCATTTCCACTCCTCGTGATTCAATATTGGATTTTTTCTGTTGCTAACATTATAATCATTATAAGGAAAGGAGTCGAGACAAATGGCAGAAGCAACAATTAACGATCAAGTTCAAGAGGTATTAGATAAATTACGCCCATTCTTACTACGTGACGGTGGAGACTGTGAATTAGTAGATGTAGAAGACGGCATTGTAAAATTACGTTTATTAGGTGCATGTGGTAGTTGCCCAAGTTCAACAATTACACTTAAAGCTGGTATCGAGCGCGCATTATTAGAAGAAGTACCAGGTATTATTGAAGTAGAGCAAGTATTCTAAAACGACTAAAAAAAGTTCTAGCTGATGTATTCAGACTAGAACTTTTTTTCTTAAACTTGGCGGGCATGTTCTTTTTCTTCTCGAATAATTGCCCATTGTTCCTTAGCCATATCTACGATCTTCGCTTCTCCGCCAATACTTTGCTTTTCAATGACCTTTGAAAAGAAGCGTGTAGCATTTTCTAAATCACCTACACGTCGTGATAGTTCGGCAATCATATACATAATGCGTATATCTGACATTTGCGTTGAGCTGTAATCCTCAGTTGAATAAGAATCCATATAGTAATCTCGGGCCATTGTCATAAAGCGTTGCTCTTGGCCTTCGTTTTTTAGTGAACGATATAGCCATGCAAGACGTAATGTAAGCCCAGCTATAGCAACAAATTTTTCTTTTTTAATCGTACCGCAAAGGAAGGCTAATTTATATGCTTGTATTGCTTGGAATACAGTGCGTTCGCCCTTAAAATCATGGTGTACCCATTTTTCTGTAATTTGCGCGCGAATATCATCTTGCGTGCCAGGAGAAAAATATTTTGAAAAGTCCTCTGTAAATGAAAATCCGCAATGCTCACAAACAAATACATTATAATAAAGGGCATTTACACCGTCTGCATAAATAGGATGAAAATCTGTTTCTGTATGATCTACTTTAATGAATTTAGAGCGTACTTTTAATGTTGGAAATTCTTTTTTGCAATTAAGACATTGAATTTTTTTTACGTAATAAGGTGAAATCTCCATATTTTATACCTCTTTCATCGACTTATTATAACTATTATACCAATGAAGGTTTTATAGAAATGGATAAAAAATACTAAAAATGTGAAAAATATTAGAATTTTTACTAAAAACCCTTTTGAAGCTGAATGTTTGTCATACAATAGTCAAAATTGATATGATAATAAGTAAGAAGGAAGGTGATTGGGATGACAAGTAAGCAAGTAATTGAAGTTACTGAAGCGGCTGTCTTTCATATTAATGAAATGATGGAGCACAATGAAGAGCAAAGTTCGTTTTTACGTGTAGTTGTTAATGGTGGCGGCTGCAGTGGCCTATCATACGGTATGCATTTTGATAAAGAGAAAAAAGAAGATGATTTTGAAGATATACAACATGGTTTAACAATTCTTGTTTCCCGTGAAGATGCGCCGATTTTAATAGGGACAAAAATTGACTATAAGCAATCGCTAATGGGCGGAGGCTTCACCATCGATAATCCAAATGCAATCGCATCTTGCGGCTGTGGCACAAGCTTTAAAGCGGCGAAACGTGAAGGTACGCCTGAGATTTGTGATTAGAAATAAATTGTCTAAATGTGTGTAGATACCAAGCCTTTTTAATTTGTATGTTGGAAAACATAACGAATTGAAAAGGCTTTTTTGTATGTTCTTGAAAAAGATGAAATATAAGCTGTAGGTAGCAATGGAGAAGAAATCTCCTAACCACAAGCCTCTAGTTTGATAGGCGATGGAGTTGGCAATTTCGTCTTACTCCATAATAGTTCCCATAGATATGAAAGTGTAAGCCAAAATGTATTCTTCGTTGTCTTTTCATCCTTCTTAATTTTAGTTAAAATGCTGACAAGATTTAAACAAAAAATGATCCCGAGTATAGGCATGAAGTAAACGATAATAAACGCAAAAATAATCAAATTACTACCTCCCCATATATAACGTGCAACAGATGAGATTGACCGTTACCACAGGGAAAAAAGATAAGGTCAAAACAGATTTAGCTTACAAGAATAATTGAAGAAACCTCTTAGAAGCAATCCTGTGTGCTGTTAGAAGAAAACAAAAGAACTTGGCAGGGATGAAAATCAATCCTAGATGCAAGTCCTATCTTTTATGGCTATATTAAAATTTGTGATCATTCATAAACAAACTTTGAACAAAGACCCCAATAAGAGCTATCATAGTATTCCGGATATTCAATGAGAAGTTGAGAACGTTCGATCCACAATTTAAGTTCTTTTGATTTGGTTGTATTTTCAATCGTATCTAGTAATTGAGATAGCTTTTGAATATCTCTACCTACCCGAACCATATCTCCAGTGAAAACATATAAAGTATTAAGGAAATAAGAAGTATGTTCACATTGCTCATCCTCAACAAATGTACAAATCATTGGTATATTTTCGATTTTATAGATAGCGAGTTCCCAATCTTGCACAGGTTCCATTTCATCACTATATGCCCATTTTTTTATCTCTTTTTGCGTAGGATTCCAAGGGTCTTTAAACATCATTTTGTACTCCTTTTAAACTAATATTAATTTTCTTCAAAATTATAACATGGAATATTATTCATTGGTATTGAAATGGTAAATGTGCAGTAAGTCATAAAGCTATGTGTTGGGTTAAATTGGGCATAAGAAAAGGACTCGTAAATCTGAGAATCACTCATCAATACAAGCCCCAATTTTAAAGATCCTGTTAGTTCAATAATATTTTTTATTTTTCGATAAGAATGGTAAATCCGATAAAATTAAAATGAGTGATATAACTAATGGTGAAAGTACAATATTGTAAAAAGTTATTTTGGATGGTTCTCTTAAATAGTAAAAAATAAAATTACAACAACTAATTAGAATAGTCATAATAATAAGTTTAAAGAACCGTTTTCTTTTATCCATCTTATCCAATTTTCTTAAATTTATTATAGATACGGTTACTATATAAATAAGGAATAAAACAAGAAAAATTAAATAACCAAATACAAATTTAGCTAAAAATAAATTATCAATATCCTTATATACAAAAAATAATGTGATGATCATACCTACAAAAACTAGGATATACAAAATGCTTGTAAAAATATTTTTCTTCAAATAATTACTACCTCGAAATCTTTATGTATTACAATTATTTTCTCAAAGATAAACAATTTTGTTAACTGGAAAGTAATGTATGCGAATGGTTGTTAGGAACTTCTAATTGGAGGTGAATTACAAATGAGTTGTGAAAGTATAGAGGTCGGTTTTTTGATGTTGAAGAGGCTTTAATATTAATTGAAAATGAAGATTTTAAACATGAACTATTACTTTGCTTAAACTATGGGGCAGAACCTTTTTATATTTCTTTTTAAATAAGAATAAGGCCACGATTATTTTTTATCGTGGCCTTATTACTGTACCGATAATTCACAACTAGTGAAGCTGTGTTAAAACATAATCATAAATTTCATCGGATGGTTTATTAAGAGCTATTGAAAATTCCGAAAAGATAGTATCTTGTAAAGATTGCAATAATTTTTCTTCCTGGTTAGGGAATTTTTTTTCATTGGTCTTATATTCGAGCTTTTTTCGTAGCAATGTGTTTAACAGCTTTGCTTGTTTTTGGCGATTGCCAGATTTAATGATTTCTAAATGAAATCTCATTCGATGTGTATTTTGTTCAATCCATTCCACACCGGGTGATGTGAATGAATGTAAAATACTGAGGGCTTCTTCTTTTTTAATAACATCTCTAAGCTGTTTTTTGGAATTGTCAATAGGGGTACGAATGATTAATTGTGGTTCATTTAGTGGTTGTAAAACGTAATAAGATTTAGTAATGTCGTTAAAGGTTTGTTCACAAATATCTTCAATAGAACAAAGTCCATGTGATGAGTAAATAACTACATCGCCAATGTTGTACATGTATATCCCCTCCAACAAACTATATTGTCAACTAAGTTGACTAAATTAATTGTAAGCAATTTAAAGATTTTTGTCAACTTGGTTGACGATTGATGTTGTTTTTTGTATATTAATAACGAAAAATAGGAAATGAAGGTGAACTAGTTGAAGGACGAATTGCAGAATCGAGATGTCATTGATTTATTGAGCGAACGTCATGAACTACTTCGAAGACTTGCAGAAGAGAAGTGGAATAAGCATAACGATATATATATTTCAAATTCGGAATGGTATATTTTGGGCATGATTTATAAAAAACAACTTACGATTTCAGATGTAGCTAAAAATGTTAAATTTTCAAGACAAGCAACCCATAAAATAATAAAGAGTTTGGAAGTTAAAGGGTTGGTGACAATTACGAGTGTCGAACACAGTAAAAAACATAAAGCTATTCGTATGACTGAATTTGGTGAAGATTGTTTTGAAAAAAATCAATTTTGTAAAGCAGAAATAGAAAAACAACTGGTCAATACAATTGGAGAAGATCAGGTCATCCGATTAAAAAATATATTAAAGCTTAATTGGGATATGAAGCAGTTGGAAGCATAATTTTCGTAGTTTAGGTACGGAAAATGTTTGAACAGCTTATAACATAAAAAGGTAGGGTACTATCTTAGCATGTGGGCTACATTGAAAAATTCCAAAAGCCACTTTCGTTCTACTCGAAAGTGGCTTTTATAACCTCCTTCAGCAGGTGTTCAAAATAATCGTTACTTTACCTTCTCGCGCTCTACGAATGTAGCGCCATTGTCATTTACTAAATTGTAAATGGCGCTTTTTTCATCTAAGCCAAATTGTCCGTTTTCTTTAATGGCAAACTTTTCGTTATTTTTCGTTTGGAAAGAATAAGTGCCTGCCGCACCTATTTCATACTCATAAATGACTTCCTTAATATCCTGCCATTCATATGTAGTTTGATGATGAAATTCTTTGAAAACAATTTGTGTTTTTTGTATAGCGGTATAACTTAAAAGAGAAAAATAGCCTAAAACTAGACTGCTCACGATGACTATAAGTGTAATCAAATAGGTGTATTTATTTCGTTTGAAACCAAGCATGATCAACGTTAAAATAATGAACGCAATTGCTAGGAAAAGCATAGTGAAGTTGCTTGTTGGAGTAATCAGCACGATATTATCTCTGCTAAAATAAAACGTTTGGGAAATGGTTAATGGCAACAAGAAAACGATGAAGGGCAATAGTAAGAGTAACACTATCGCTATAATAAAAAGTTTTGCATTAGGTGATATTTCGTTTAACATAAAACGCCTCCCTATAAATAGAGTGAATACTCCCTTTACTAAAAAGTGTAACATATTTACAAAATTGGAACCAGTGTGTATTTATGATTGGGAGTATGAAGCAATCATAATATTCTGATTTAATACTTCTATATATGGAGAATTGGTCGTTATAATAGTGCTATAGGAGTGAAGCTTATGAAAAAAGATAGAGGAAAAGTTTGGTTAGGTGTTGCAGGGGTAACAGTAAATCCGTTAGGTCAATGGTTAGTTGTTAAAAAGGCTTATAGTGGATTAAAGGGAAGATGGTCATTGCCAGCTGGTTTTGTCAATGCTGGTGAAACCGTAGATGAAGCGGTTGTTCGCGAATTAAAAGAAGAAACGGGTATCGATTGCCACGTATCAGGTTTAATTGGTTTTCGAACGGGTGTGATTCGCGGTGACATTAGTGATAACATGGCGATATTTTATTGTCGGATGAAGGATGAGCAGCAGCAGATTTGCATTCAGGAAAATGAATTATTAGCAGCGGAATGGATGTATCCAAAGGAGCTCGTTCAGGATGAAATGACATCAGTGATGTTAAAAGAAATGGCGTCCAACCAATTTGAAAAGCACCAATTAGAGGGGATTGTAGGCATTAACCCAGGAGATGTCTTTGGCTATTCCTCTTATAAATTGTTCTTTAAAAAATAATGTGACAAAGGATGGGACCTATGATGGAACTATTTTTGTTTATGTTAGAGCGAGTAGGACTAATCATTGTGTTTGCCTTTTTAATGTCAAGATGGCGGCTCTTTCGAGGAGTGTTATTTCAGGATCAAGGGGTTAAGGAAAATGTTTGGCTTATTATTATTTTTAGTGCTTTAAGTATAGTTAGCAGCTATACAGGGATAAAGATCGAAGGTGGGTCTATCAATCCTTTAAATCAAATGATACATAGCACTATAAATGCAGAGGAAGCTATTGCGAATACGAGGCTAATTGGCGTAACGATTGCTGGTATTTTGGTGGACCACTTGTTGGTGTTAGCGTGGGGATTATTGGAGCCTTGGAGTAATTCTAAATACAAGTTGATTTTGCATAATAGAGATTCGATGCTTGTTAGCAGGCTTTATATGAAGGATGTGCGCAAGATTTTCCAGCTATCAAAATAGCTGCATTTCAACAGTAGAAAACACCCTTTCAACTTAAAATTCTGACATTTTAGCGAATTTTACGAATAATCTATCAATTTATATGCTATGATGTGGAAAACGTAAAAAGGAGTGATAACATGAATGCTATTACAATTGTAATAGGTTCCATTTGTGTACTGATGATTAGCTATCGTTTGTATGGCATATTTTTCACAAAGAAGGTACTTAAGATAAAAGATGATACGCCCACCCCAGCACACGCTATGGAGGATGGTAAAGACTATGTTCCGACGAATAAGTGGGTAACATTTGGTCATCATTTTGCAGCGATTGCAGCAGCTGGACCGTTAGTTGGACCTATTTTAGCTGCACAATTTGGATATTTGCCAGGGCTTCTTTGGTTGTTAATTGGTGCAGTAATCGGTGGTGCAGTACATGATGCGGTAGTGTTATTCGCTTCTATGCGCCATGGAGGAAAGTCGTTATCAGAGGTAATGAAGAAGGAATTAGGACCTGTTGCAGGATTTTGTACAGGCCTTGCCATGCTTTTCATTATTACAATTACAATGGCCGGGCTATCGATGGTTGTCCTTGGTGCGTTGGAGCGAAATCCGTGGGGAACTTTTGCAGTAGGGATTACGATTCCAATAGCGATGCTTGTTGGTATTGCTTATCGTAAAACAGGAAATTTAATTGTTACGTCAACAGTTGGCTTTATTTTGTTAATGATCGGTGTATTTGTTGGACCGATGATTCAAGGGACAGCATTTGGTGATTTTTTAACGTTTGACCGTAATACCTTATCGATTATTCTACCTATCTATGCATTCTTTGCGGCGGCATTACCTGTATGGCTCTTATTAGCCCCGCGTGATTATTTAAGTAGTTTCATGAAAATTGGCGTATTTATTGCGTTAATCATTGGGGTCTTTTTCGTGAACCCAATCATTCAATTTCCACCAATTACAGAGTTTATTCATGGTGGTGGTCCAGTAATTGCTGGTCCAGTATGGCCATTCGTCTCCATTACAATTGCCTGTGGGGCTATTTCTGGCTTCCATGCGTTTGTAGGCTCTGGGACAACTCCAAAAATGATTGATCGCTGGGAAGATATTCGTATCGTTGGTTTTGGTGCTATGCTCGTAGAATCTTTAGTAGGTGTAATGGCTTTAATCGCAGCAACGGCTCTACATCCTGCAGATTATTTTGCGATAAATTCAGCTCCTGCAGTCTTTGCTACATTAGGAATGGAACCGGTACATTTACATGCATTAGCCGAAAGTATTGGGATGGACTTAGAAGGACGCACAGGTGGAGCTGTAACGCTAGCAGTTGGAATGACTGATATTTTCACGGGGATTCCTTGGTTTGCCGAATTGTCTTCTTATTTCTATCAATTCGTTATCATGTTTGAGGCGGTCTTTATTTTAACGGCTATTGATGCTGGGACACGTGTAGCGCGCTATTTAATTCAAGATTTTGGCGGCAATGTCTACAAGCCACTGAAGCGTACAAATTGGCTTCCAGGTACAATCTTTGCAAGTGCACTTGCATGCTTTATGTGGGGCTATTTATTGTATTCAGGAGATATCAGTTCGATTTGGGTATTATTTGGCGTTTCGAATCAGTTGATGGCAACAATCGGTTTAGTATGTGGTGTAACAATAGTCTTAAAAGTTGCAGATAAACGAATCTACGCCTTAACTTGCTTTATTCCATTGGCCTATTTATATGTCACTGTAAATGTAGCTGGCCTTTGGATGATTAAAAATGTTTATTGGAATACAGCGGCTGCTGGATACAATATGTTAAATGGTGTATTGTCTGTTATTATGTTAATTTTAGGCTTAATAATTGTGATAGCTGCTTTTAAAAAATGGGCAAAGCTTTGGAAGTCATCAAAGTATTTATTATCACAAACTGCTTCATAATGAAAAGAGAGAAACTATTGAAAATTAGTCGTATACTAGTTTTCAATAGTTTCTTTTATTTCTTAATGATGGTTCATCATCAAAAATAGCGGATGATTTGTTGAAATGTATGTTATTTATAAGTTGATTGGAGTGGAGGCTGGACGCCCCAAGAAGCTTTGCTCTGCGCGAAAGCGAAGCATCAGTCGGAACGGAAATTAACCACACGTTATGGTCATAATCCCTAAATATGACGAACAAGCGAAATCAAGGATATGTTCATTGAAAGCGTTGTAGTAATCATGTAAACTAATGAGAGGAAAACGGAGGTTATACATACATGGATGGTCCAGTTTCATTAGTACAGTTAATTATTTCAATTTTGTTATTTTTCGTCATGTTCTTTGGTATTGGATTTTTATTGAATATGCTACTGCGAATGACTTGGTTAATGGCAATTGTGTATCCAATTGTTGTTATCTTTATTATCGATGATGTAAGCTTTTTAGATTATATTTTCAAGCCAGGTTCCGCATTTCCAGCACTTTTAGATAAGTTGCAAGCACTGCAGTTTGTAGATATTTCTATCTTATCTGGTGGCTTTGCCGGTTCAATTGTTGCGGGGATTGTCATGATTTATTTGCGTAAAAGTGGTTATCGAATGTTTTAACTTCTTTCAGCAGGTTTCTTTTGTACCGAAAGCGTAGCGACAGGTACAGATGTCCAAACATTAGCTGAAATAGAGGAACTCAGTCTAAGAACGCCACATCCTGTCAACGACTGAGTGACCAACATCGTGCTGCTGCTGACGCTTCGCTTTCGCACATACAAAACACTTTGCTGACGCTGCGTTAGCACTACGCTTTCGCGCAAAAAACATCTGATGGCCTAAAGCCTCCGGCGGATGTCACGGAATGCCTAAAACGATCGCATCCATGCGATAACGGCTAACTGACCTGCATCACGCAGGCCTTAGCACAAAGCCGATTCCAGACGAAATTATGCCGAGGCATAATTGATCTTATTTCAGTATTCTTCTTTCTATGAAGAGAAGAATACTGATTTTTTTATGTTTCCGATAAATCACAAAAGTGTTCCGATATAAAAAAACACAGCCTCAACATGAGGATGTGTCTGTCTTCACAAAATAAACTGGTATGTGATGATGGCGATAAAAATGCCGGTTAATGCCCCGAAAAATACCTCACTCCGTTTATGGCCTAGCAATGTTTTTAGCTCTTCCATTTTTTCTTGCCCATCCATTTGTGGCCATTTTTTTAAATCATGAAGTAAAGTTTGAAAGTCTTTACGCAGTTGATTTAATACAGCTGCATGCTGACCTGCCTGAAAGCGTACTCCACTCGCATCATACATGACGATAAATGAAAACATAGCGGCTACGGCAAAAATGGGGGAATCTAATCCTGTTTCATAAGCAATAGATGTTGTTAGTCCTGTTACGGAAGCAGAGTGGGAGCTAGGCATTCCTCCGGTGGAAGTAAATAATCCCCAGTTAATCTTTCTTGTCATAAAAAAATGAATAGGAATTTTTACAAACTGTGCAAAGAGAACTGCAAAAAGGGCAACGAGTAAAGGGGTATTTTGAAGTAAACTCATAATCATCACAACCTTCACTTATAATTACTTTTATTATAACATTCATTATTTTCTAAAAGCTAAATATAACGCGTTTTCTGAAACTTAGGTATAATAGAATTAGTGAATGGAGGAATTTAACATGCATATTGTAAAAGAAGCAAAAACATTTGAAACGATTTCTACTGAAGTGTTAGTAGTGGGAGTCACTAAACATCGTGAGCAAATGCAGGATTGGGCAAGCTTTTCATCATTTTATGGAGAATCCCTTGATATGTGGATTAGTGCAGGGGATGTAACTACTGAGCTTAAAAAAATGACGAAATTGCCATTCTTAAAAGACCATACAACTCTTAAACGTATTTTATTCGTTGGTTTGGATGAGCGTAAAAATTTAACTGAAGGTGATATTCGTGCAGCATTTGGAATGCTTGGCAAGGAACTAAGAGCTTTAAAGGTTAAAGAATATTCGATTTGGCTTGAGTCGTTTACGACAGAGTCGATTACTGTAACAGATGTTGCCTTTTTAGCTGGTGAAGGAACAGGTCTTGGATATTATTCAATTCCTCATTACAAAACAACATCAAATGAAGTAGAGAAACGTATTGACGCTGTTCACCTTGTAACTACTGCTAATGATTTAGATGAAGTGGTGGCAAGCTTTGAGGTTGGTGCTATTTATGCAAATGCAGTAAATGAAGCACGTAGTTTAATTAATTTACCACCAAACTTACTGACAGCGATAGACTTAGCCAATTACGCAGAGTCCCTTGCGGTCGAGTACGATTTCGAAGTAGAAATTTTAGATAAAGCACAAATGGAAGAGCTTGGTATGGGTGGTGTTTTATGTGTCAATCAGGGCTCTCGTGAAGAACCTCGTTTAATCACGTTAAAATATAAAGCGACTGAAGACTTTGACGATCCAATTGGCCTTGTCGGCAAAGGAGTTACATATGATACAGGTGGTTATTCCTTAAAGCCAAAAGATTCAATGGTAGGCATGAAGGGCGATATGGGCGGTGCGGCAGCCGTGCTAGGTGCCATGAAAATCATCGGTGAATTACGCCCTAATAAAAATGTCGTTGCAGTTATTGGTTCTACTGATAATATGGTATCCGGCACAGCATTTAAGCCAGATGATGTCATTACGACATATAGCGGTAAAACGGTAGAAGTTTTAAATACCGATGCGGAAGGACGTTTAGTATTAGCAGACGCTACAACATATGCTAAACAACAAGGAGCTACTGCCTTGATTGATGTTGCAACGTTAACAGGTGGAGTAATTACAGCACTAGGTATGGATAAAACAGGTGCCCTTTCTAATGATGATGAATTCTTTGCTGCTTTCATGGAAGCTGCACAGGAGACTGATGAATTTGTGTGGCGCATGCCTTTAACAGAAAATGATAAAAAACGAATTCGTAAATCAGACGTCGCTGATTTAAATAACTCTCCTGGTCGTGATGGACACATGATTTTTGGAGGAGGCTTCGTTGGGGAGTTCGTTGGTGATACACCATGGATTCACTTAGATATTGCAGGAACATCAGATGCTATTGCTGTACATGACTTAGGCCCAAAAGGTGGTACAGGAGTAATGGTACGTACACTAGCAAACTTTGTGCAACGTTTAGGAGAAGAAAAATAGAATAGGCAATAGACATGTGATAAATGCATTCTCCTACATAAGATAGAGTAAAAAAAGGGAGGAAGCTTATGACATTCTTCGGAGGTTTTCCAGGAGGCTTTATGCCAGTAGGTGGGCCGTTTTTCCGACCATTTCCGCCGTTTTTCGGACCGCCGTTTTTCGGACCGCCGTTTTTCGGACCACCATTTTTCGGACCACCATTTTTCGGACCGCCGTTTTTCAGACCACCGTTTTTCAGACCGGGTCCACCATTTAGAGGGCCATTTAGAGGGCCTCGTAGATTTTAATTCAAACAACATAGATCTCAAAAAAACCAGATGTCAGCAAGTGACACCTGGTTTTTTCTTTAACTTCTTTTAGCAAGTGTTAAGTAGCGAAAGCGAAGTGACAGGTACAGAAGTCTCCCACTTCTATAGGTGGTGGGTTGAACGCGGTTTTAAGTCACTTTTCAGCAGGTGTCAAAAACATCGGCTGAAATATAGGAACTTACTAAGAACGTCACGTCCTGTAGCAACGACTGAGTGACCAACATTATGTTGTTGCTGTCGCTTCGCTTGCGCGCAGAAAACACTTGTTGCTGCCGCTTCGCTTTCGCACAGAAAACACTTGTTGCTGCCGCTTCGCTTTCGCACAGAAAACATTTGTTGCTGCCGCTTCGCTTTCGCACAAAAAACATCTGTTGCTGTCGCTTCGCTAGCGCACAAAAAACATCTGTTGCTGCCGCTTCGCTTTCGCACAGAAAACATCTGCAGGCCTAAGCACAAAGCCGATTCTGGACGCAATTATGCCGAGGCATAATTGATTAAGTAAAATTAAATAAAAATCATTTTTTAGGCACTAAATAATGTATTGACAGAATATACTATATTATTTATTATTCTTATTATATTACTAAGAATTAAATACGTAGCTGACTAGTAAACTAGAGGCTCTTATTATTCACAGGCATTGCTTTGCCTATGGATAATTTGAGTCTCTTTTTTCTATCTCAAGCAAGAGAAAAGAGGGAGTGAAATCAAATGGGAAAAGTTTTTATAGTGGGTGCAGGTCCTGGCGATGTGGATCTTATCACGGTAAAAGGATTACGATGTATCGAATGTGCTGATGTCATCCTATATGACAGACTCATAAATAAGAATCTACTATCCTATGCTAAACGAGAGGCTAAGCTTATCTTTTGTGGTAAGCTGCCTCAGCGGCACGCTATGATCCAAGAGCAAATTAATCAATCACTTGTCAGCTATGCAGAGCAAGGATTGATTGTAACAAGATTAAAGGGAGGCGACCCATTCGTTTTTGGAAGGGGGGCTGAGGAAGCAGAGGTGCTAGCTCAGCATAATATTCCATTTGAAATTGTGCCTGGCATTACTTCTGGGATAGCAGCGCCTGCTTATGCAGGGATTCCTGTTACACATCGTGACTTAAGCTCAAGTTTTGCAGTGGTCACTGGGCATATGAGAGAGGGCAAGGATGATACTATTCAATGGGAAAGTCTGGCAAAAGGAATCGATACGATTGCTATATATATGGGGGTCGGTAACCTTCCCTATATCCGTCAACAGCTACTCAAGTATGGACGTGATAAAGAAACACCGATAGCACTCATCCATTGGGGTACATTTTCACAACAAAAAACAGTTACAGGAACTTTAGCTAATATTGAAGAACTAGTACAGCGTGAAAATATCCAAAATCCAAGCATAATTGTAGTAGGAAAAGTTGTTGCTTTGAGGGAAACAATTCAATGGTTTGAGCAAAACATTCCGCAGCCACATCTAGTGGAAGCTTCTGTGTAAGGATGTGGATTCATGCAAGCTATTTTATATGTCGCTCATGGAAGTAGAGTAAAGGCAGGCGTGGAGCAAGCAAAAATCTTTCTTAAGAGTGTACAACAGGACATTGAAATACCGATTCAAGAAATTTGTTTTTTAGAGCTTGCGACGCCGACGATTGCAGATGGAATAGCAAGCTGTATTAACAGAGGGGCTACAGCTATAGCGATCGTGCCTATTTTATTGCTTGCTGCTCAGCATGCAAAGCACGATATTCCAAGTGAGATTGATAAAGCGAAAAAACAGCATCCACAAGTGCGATTTACATACGGTGAACCACTTGGTGTCCATGAATTATTAATTGATACACTACAGACTAGAATTTTAGAAGCAAGGTGCCCTACTAACGATGCAAGTGTTTTACTTATAGGTCGTGGGAGTAGTGATCCTGCAGTAAAGAGTGATTTAGATAAAATTGCAACAAGATTGCGTGATAAATATGCCTATGAAGCAGTAGACACATGCTTTTTATATGGAATGGGTCCTACGTTTGAAGATTGGATACAACAAGAAAAGAATAGGATCCATCCAGTGTTTATAGTGCCGTATTTGTTATTTACTGGGATTTTGCGCCAAAGTATAGCAAGGCAATTACAAGAGTATGAGAATAAGAACGTTATTTTATGTGAAAGTTTAGGCTATGACGACAATGTAAGGGAAGTTTTAGTGGAACGTATTTGTCAATTATTAAAAATTACTAAGGAAGGTGTTTTGTAATGGTAGATAAAAGGACCGAAAATGTAAATCTAGCATTAGATAATATCCGCCAAATTTTAAATACTGTAAACCACGGATCGATTACATTAATTGTGCAAAATTCCTATGTGGTTCAAATTGAAAAGAAGGAAAAAATACGACTTCGATAATTTTAACTTTTCTCGGTAATCGTATGGTGATAAATCATCAGCAAATGACCTTGAAAATAGTTGTGAAACGCAACCAAATTCAAACAAATAATCAAGATTAGAAATTGATACTAAAACGTGAGGTGGCAAGATTGAAACTACAAGTAGTAAATAGTCCATTTAATGAGGAGCAGGTAAAGCTGTTAAATGAGCTGCTTCCTAAACTAACAGGAGAACAGAGGATTTGGTTAAACGGCTATTTAAGCGCACCACTAGCAACTATTGATTCTGTTGTCGAAAAAGCAACGCCGATAGTAAAAACAAGCACTAAGACCGTGACGATTTTATATGGTTCACAAACAGGCAATAGCCAGGGGTTAGCTGAAAAATATGCCTCAGCTTTGGAAGATAACGATGTCGACGTAACCATTTCATCGTTAGCAACGTTTAAACCAAATAATTTGAAAAAGGTAGCGAATCTTTTGCTCATTGTTAGCACGCATGGGGAAGGGGATCCGCCTGATCAAGCGATACAGTTCTACGATTTTCTGCATAGTAAGCGTGCTCCTAAGTTAGAGCATCTTCATTATTCTGTATTGGCCTTAGGAGATAGTTCTTATGAATTTTTCTGTAAAACAGGAAAGGATTTTGATGAGCAGCTTGCAAAATTGGGGGCAACTTTAATCGTTCCTCGCACAGATTGTGATGTAGATTATGATGACGCGGCTGCACAATGGTTCTTTGCTGTTCAGCAGGCGTTGTTGCAACAGACCGATATAGCTGCTACGACTTCACAAAATCAGACAGTACAAGGAGGCACTACATATTCTCGTAAAAATCCGTTTTATGCAGAAGTACTTGAAAACATTAATTTAAACGGCCGCGAATCAAATAAAGAAACACGTCATATTGAATTATCCATCGAAGGTGCGAGTTTCCATTTCGAACCAGGAGATAGCATCGGTATTCAACCAGATAATGATAAAAAGCTAGTAGATGCTTTAATCACAGCGTTACAGTTTGATCCACAAACTGATGTAACCGTCTTCGAAGAAACGCTACCATTAAAGGATGCATTACAAAAAAAGCTAGAAATTACTGTACTATCAAAGCCGTTGTTAAAAAAAATTGGTGCCTATACGGTCCATCATGAATTTGCAAAGCTACTTGAAGACTCTAATTCATGGAAGGACTATGCAAAGGGAAGAGACTTACTTGACGTTGTGCAAGACTTTGCACCATTTATATGGGATGCGCAGCAATTTGTAGATTTACTACGTAAAATTCCAGCACGTCTATATTCCATTGCTAGTAGTCAGAAGGCAAATAGTGAAGAAGTACATTTAACAATTGGGAAAGTAAGCTATGAGACGAATGGACGACAACGTCTTGGTGTTTGCTCCGGAAGTGTAGCGGAACGTATTCAAATTGGAGATACACTACCGATTTATGTTCATAAAAATCCGAACTTTAGACTACCAGAGCATAAGGACACACCGATTATTATGATTGGTGCTGGCACAGGCGTAGCCCCGTATCGTGCATTTTTAGAGGAGCGTGAGGAATTAGGCATCGAAGGAAAAGCGTGGCTAATTTTGGGTGATCAACATTTTGTCACGGACTTCCTTTATCAAACGGATTGGCAGCGTTGGCTTGCTTCAGGCACGCTCAGTCAAATGCATGTCGCCTTTTCACGTGATACAGATAGAAAAATATATGTTCAACATAAAATCGAGGAAAATGCTGTCGCCTTTTATGAATGGCTAGAGCAAGGGGCTGTCATTTATGTCTGTGGCGATAAAAAATCGATGGCTGCTGATGTTGATGCAACAATACTTCGCGTTATTGAACAACAGGGACAAAAAACGCCAGAGGAAGCTAAAGCCTTTGTCCAAGAGCTAAAACGACAGAAACGCTACCAACGTGACGTTTATTAACTTCTTTCGGCAAGTGTTTTATGTAGCGAAAGTGAAGTGACAGCTACAATTATGCCGAGGCATAATTGATTAAAGGAGCGATAACAAATGACAGAAAAAATAATTTTACCCCCACAACCAGGGAAGCCTAGTGATGTAGAACGTATTAAAACCGACAGTAATTATCTACGCGGAACATTAGAGCGTACGATGAACAATCCATTAAGCTCAGGTATTCCAGAGGATGATAATCGTCTAATGAAGTTCCATGGTAGTTATTTACAAGATGATCGAGATCTTCGTAATGAACGTCAGCGTCAAAAGCTTGAGCCTGCCTATCAATTTATGGTGCGTGTACGTACACCGGGCGGAGCAGCTACTCCAGCACAATGGCTAGTAATGGATGAAATGGCGAGAAAGTATGGTAACGGCTCCTTAAAATTAACGACACGTCAGGCATTCCAAGTGCACGGCATTTTAAAATGGAACGTCAAAAAATATATGCAGGAAATTAATGAGGTGTTACTAGATTCTCTTGCTGCCTGCGGAGATGTGAATCGTAATGTCATGTGTAATGTGAATCCCAACCAATCCGCATTACATGAGGAAGTCTATAATTGGTCTGCAAAATTAAGTGAGCATTTACTACCTAGAACAAGGGCTTACCATGAACTATGGCTAGATGGTGAAAAGGTAGTTGACACTCAAGATGAAGAAATTGAACCTATATACGGTGCGCAATATTTGCCACGTAAATTTAAAATTGGTATTGCTGTTCCACCAAGTAATGATGTAGACGTATTCTCACAAGATATAGGGTTAATTGTAATTGTTGAGGAAGGTAAGCTAATAGGCTTTAACGTAGCAGTTGGCGGAGGGATGGGCATGACACATGGCGATCATGAAACATACCCACAGCTTGCACGTATAATTGGCTTTATAACACCTGATAAACTATTGGAAACAGCGGAGAAAATTATTACGATTCAGCGTGATTATGGGAATCGTTCGGTGCGTAAAAATGCACGTTTTAAATATACAATTGACGCTAGAGGACTTGAATGGTTTAACGAAGAACTAACACGTCGTCTAGGCTGGGGTTTTCAGGAGGCGCGTCCATTTACCTTTCATCGTACAGGTGATGAGTTTGGCTGGGTTAAAGGTGCAGATGGCCAATGGCATTATACATTATTTATTCAAAATGGTCGTATTAAGGACTTTGAAAATTATGAACTACTAACAGGATTACGAGAAATTGCGAAGGTGCATACAGGTGATTTCCGCTTAACGCCAAACCAAAATTTAATGATTAGTAATGTAACGCCGCAAAAGAAGAAAAAAATCGCTGCTATTATTGAGCAATACAAGCTTACAGATGGTGCACACTATTCTGCATTGCGTCGTAATTCGATTGCTTGCGTATCGTTACCAACATGTGGTTTAGCCATGGCAGAAGCAGAGCGTTACCTGCCTTCCCTTATTACAAAAATTGAAACAATCATCGATGAAGCAGGCTTAAATGATACAGAAATTGTTATTCGCATGTCAGGCTGTCCGAATGGTTGTTCTCGCGCAGCAATGGCTGAAATTGGCTTTATCGGTAAAGGTCCAGGGAAATATAATATGTATTTAGGAGCAAGCTTTACAGGTGATCGTCTCAATAAAATATACCGTGAAAATATAGGTGAGGAGGAAATATTGAAGGAGCTTCGTCTAATCCTTCTACACTATGCGAAGGAACGTCTAGAGGGCGAGCATTTCGGTGATTTTGTTATTCGTGCGGGTTATGTAACAGCTGTTTACGACGGACGAGATTTTCATCATAAATAAAATAATAGCCATGTAGCAAAGAAATTTGCTACACGGCTTTTTTAAATGGAAAAGTCCTCTGGGATAAAGACTTTTAATTGCTTTGGTTTGACAAATACATGGTCACCAACCTTAAGCTGAAGGTTAGTAAATTGTTCCTTAGTCAGTTCTGCCTCTAAAAATTCATCTATATCTTCACGACGCAGCTCAATCTGCACGATAGGTCCGAGCAAATGAATATGGCTAACTTTGACGGGGACGGTGCCAGATTTGTTAGTTTTCTCAATATGAATATCATGGGGACGTACATAGCCTACTGCATGATCCACTGTATGTTCTAGTACGCCAGGTACATCAATCGCAAATTCACCATGCAGGAGCATACCATTTTGTAACCGTCCTTTAAAGAGATTCACATTACCTAAAAAATCATAAACAAAAGGACTCTTTGGATTTGTGTATACGTCGTCTGGACTACCAATTTGCTCTATCTTGCCGTTGTTCATTACGACAATTTGGTCTGCAACATCAAGTGCCTCTTCCTGATCGTGTGTGACAAAAATGCTAGTAATATGAAAATCATCGTGAAGCTTTCGTAGCCAACGACGCAATTCCTTGCGTACCTTAGCATCCAGTGCTCCAAAAGGTTCATCTAATAGAAGCACCTTGGGCTCCACTGCGAGAGCTCTAGCAAGTGCAACACGCTGACGTTGCCCACCTGAAAGCTGAGTTGGGTAACGATCAGAAAAATTATCTAGTTTGACGAGTCGTAGAAGCTTCGTCACTTTGTTCTTTATTTCTAATTTAGACGGTCTTGTTTTACGGGGGCGTACTTTAAGACCGTAAGCGACATTATCAAAAACTGTCATATGGCGAAAAAGGGCATAATGCTGGAATACAAAGCCTACATTTCGCTCCTTTGGATGGCGATTTATCATCGATTGACCATCAAATAAAATCTCGCCAACATCTGACGTTTCAAGCCCAGCAATAACGCGTAGTAAGGAAGTTTTGCCAGAACCGGATGGGCCGAGAAGGGCAACCAGTTCCCCTGATTGAATATGAAGTGAAACATTTTCTAAAGCTTGAAAGGAACCGAATTTTTTAGATACATTTTTAATTTGAATGCTCATGCTGACAATACCTCCTTTAAACGGATTTTGATTTCCAAGCAATAATATCTTTAACGATAAGTGTAATAATGGCGATCACACTCATCAGTGAAGCAACGGCGAAGGCTGCTGCAAATTGGTACTCATTATATAAAATTTCAATATGAAGGGGCATTGTATTTGTCATTCCTCGAATATGCCCTGATACTACAGAAACGGCACCAAATTCACCGATTGCCCGAGCATTACATAGTATAAGACCGTACAATAAGCCCCATTTGATATTTGGCAATGTCACATGCCAAAATGTTTTAAAACCATTGGCACCAAGTGAAATGGACGCCTCCTCCTCAGAAGTGCCTTGTGTTTGCATAAGAGGAATAAGCTCCCGTGCAACAAAAGGCAACGTAACAAAGACAGTAGCAAGGATAATACCGGGTAGCGCAAAAACAATTTTAATGTCATGTTCAAATAACCAATCCCCAAATAGTCCCTGTGAGCCAAACAACAAAATAAATACTAAACCTGCAATAACAGGAGATACTGCAAAAGGGAGATCGACGATTGTAAGTAATAGATTTTTTCCTTTAAAGTTGAACTTTGTTAAAGCCCAAGCAGCCATAACGCCAAAGATTGCGTTTAATGGTACTGCAATCGCGACGACAGTTAAGGTTAATTTTATAGCTGCCAATGCATCTGGATGTGTGATAGCTGCTACATATACGTCCACCCCTTTTTGAAAGGCGGTGGAAAAAATTGATACTAATGGAAGTGCAATGAAAAATGCTAAAAAAGCTAGCGCGATAAAAGTTAGCGTATATCGGACAAAGCGAGGCTCTTGTAAGGCAGCAGACTTTGTCACTGCATTATTTTTTTCAGGAGCGACTTGCTGTATAAATGTAGACTGTTCCATAAATACCTCCTAATGTACAAAGCGACGATTTACCAGCCATTGTATAAAATTAATGCTAAATAATAGAATGAAGGAAGTGACAAGCATTACTACTGCAATAGCGGTTGCACCAGCATAGTCATATTGCTCGAGCTTAGTCATAATAATTAATGGTGTAATTTCAGTCTTCATCGGCATATTACCGGCGATAAAAACAACAGAACCGTACTCTCCTAATGCACGTGCAAATGCTAATGAAAAACCTGTTAAAATGGCAGGAGCAAGCTCTGGAAAAATAACTTTACGAAAGGTTTGTAAACGAGTTGCTCCAAGACTTGCAGAGGCTTCCTCAACCTCAGTACTAATATTTTGTAAAACAGGCTGCACAGTACGGACGACAAATGGTAGCCCAATAAATGTAAGGGCAATGATAATGCCGAGTGGCGTATAGGCAATTTTAAAATTAAAAAATTGACCAATCCAACCATTTGGCGCATAGAGTGATGTTAAGGTAATTCCTGCCACAGCAGTTGGCAAAGCAAAGGGTAAATCGACAAGTCCATCGATGATTCGTTTAAATGGAAAGTGATAGCGCACAAGCACCCAAGCAATGATTGTGCCAAAAATAACATTTAGTAAACCAGCAGTGAACGCTGTACTAAAGCTTACCTTATAGGAAGCGGCAGCACGAGGAGCGGTCACAATATCAACAAACTCTGCCCAGCTTAAGGACATTGTATGAATAAAAATCATAGATAGTGGCAATAAGACTAGCAAGCTAACATATAACATAGTGTAGCCAAGTGAAAGGTGGAAACCTGGAATAATGCGGCGTGTCGTTTTATTAACAGTTAAAATACTCATGACATGCCTCCTTATTGAGGTACATAAATTTCATCGAATGTACCACCATCTTTAAAATGCTTCGCTTGTGCTTCTGCCCAACCACCAAAATCATCAATTGAAACGAGTTCAAGTTTTGGAAATTGCTCTTGATATTTTGCTAGAATTTTTCCATTTCGTGGTCGATAGTAATTTTTTGCAGCAATTTCTTGACCCCGTTCACTATATAAATACTTTAAATAAGCCTCTGCTACTTCGCGTGTGCCTTTTTTATCAACGATTTTGTCAACGATTGCCACAGGTGGCTCAGCTAAAATACTTAAAGAAGGTGTAATGATATCAAACTCGTCACCCAATTCATTGAGCGATAAATGTGCTTCATTTTCCCATGCTATTAAGACGTCACCAATTTTACGTTCAACAAATGTTGTTGTAGCACCGCGTGCACCAGAATCCAGTACTTCTACATTGCTATATAGAGCTTTCATAAATTCTTTTATTTTAGCCTCATCATTTTTATATAATTTCCCTGCATAGGCCCAAGCAGCTAAATAATTCCAACGTGCACCACCAGATGTTTTAGGATTTGGTGTGATGACAGATACATCATCTTTAATTAAATCATTCCAGTCTTTAATACCCTTTGGATTGCCTTTGCGTACTAAAAAGGCAATAGTCGATGTATAAGGTGTTGAGTTATTGTCAAATTCTGTTTGCCAATCTTTATTTAATAGGCCTCGAGCTTGTGCAATCTCATCAATATCGTAAGCTAGTGCTAGTGTAACAATATCTGCCCCTAGACCATCAATTACAGCTCGACCCTGTTTACCAGAGCCTCCATGTGATTGTTTTATCGTTACATCTTGACCGGTTTCATCCTTCCATTTTTTTATAAAATCTTTGTTGAATTCCTCATAAAGCTCACGTGTTGGATCATAGGATACATTTAATAGTTCTACAGGTTTTTTGGATTCCTGAGCACTTGTATTCTTCTCTGAAGAGCTACTGCCGCAACCGGTTAATATTAGAGCTAATGTAGATAAAAGTGCTAAAAATTGGAGATAATGTTTCCTTTTTTTCATAAAAAATCGCTCCTTTTTTGTCTAGAGATTACAAAAGGCCATCTACCGGTACGATTTATATCGTCATAAGTAGATGGCCTTCAGATACTCTGATCAGCATTTTATATTGGTTTGGTTCAAAGCTTAGTTATACAATAAACATATATTTCCTATTAGTCAACAAGGAATTTAAAAATGGTGCTCTTAACCATCATTATATGCAAGAATAAAGTAGAAAAATTTGGGCTCATTGAAATGAAATTTTGCAAAAAAACCTAGTTGACTACTAGGTGTACTTTAGTATATATTTGGTAATAAGAAAAATGATTGTAGAACGAGGTAGCAAATACTAGTGACAATCATTTCATAATAAGCTGGCTAGTCAAACTAGAGGCGTTTTAACAAAGACATGTCTATATATGTCTTTCGTTAGAACGTCTCTTTTTAGTTATGAGGAGGATTATATGCTAACATATGCAACTTGGCATGAGCCAACATTGAATTTTCAAGTAGACGAAACGTATAAGGCTGCACTAGAGGTTTTACAGTGGAGTTATGCTGAATATGAAGAGGATATCGTCTATGCATGTAGCTTTGGGATTGAGGGAATTGTCTTGATTGACCTTATTTCAAAGGTGAAGCCTAATGCTAAGATTATCTTTTTAGATACAGATGTTCATTTTAAGGAAACATATGAAACGATTGATAAAGTAAAAGACAAATATCCGCAGCTTAACATTATTATGCAAAAACCAGCACTTACACTCGAACAACAAGCAACTGAATATGGTGATGAATTATGGAAGTCCAATCCAAATAAATGCTGTGAGATTCGCAAGATTGTACCGTTACATGAAGCGTTAGCGGGCGCAAAAGCTTGGATTTCAGGTTTGCGTCGTGAACAATCACCAACCCGACAAAATACGAACTTTATCAATCGTGACGATAAATTCCAGTCTATTAAAATTTGTCCACTCATTCATTGGACATGGAAGGATGTCTGGCGCTATGTCTCAAAGCATAGTTTGCCATACAATCCATTGCATGACAGAGGCTATCCAAGCGTCGGCTGCGAGCACTGTACAAAACCGGCATTTACAATGGATGATTTGCGTTCAGGTAGATGGCAGGGGTCTGGTAAAACTGAATGTGGATTACATGAGTAAAGGGGTTTTGCCATGCTTGAATATGTAGCAATAGCGATTAGTTTATTTTTTGCGATGAATATAGGTGCTAGTGGAGCGGCAGCCTCAATGGGAGTCGCTTACGGAGCAGGTGCCATCAAAAAAGCTTGGCAAGCATTGCTCATTTGCTCAGTAGGTGTTTTTTCTGGGGCAGTTCTTGGAGGTGGAGAGGTAATAAAAACAATCAGCTCCGGCATAATGCCACAGGAGTACATTACAGTAAAGATTGTCATTATTATTTTGATTTCTGCGACAAGCTCACTATTTCTCGCCAATCTTTTAGGCATCCCATTATCAACAAGTGAAGTGACAGTAGGAGCAGTTGTAGGTGTAGGGATTGCCTACAAAGTGTTATATATTAAATCATTGCTTGTCATCATATCGTTTTGGGTAATAGTGCCAATTGTAGCGTTTGTCATTGCATTTGTCTTTGGGAAGTGGCTGTATAAATTACGTGTTAAGGGCTTGTTAAAAGATCATTCAATATTAACAATCCTCCTTGTGTTCGCTGGATTTTTCGAAGCCTTTTCAGCAGGGATGAATAACGTAGCAAATGCAGTTGGGCCTCTTGTTGGTGCAGGAATGATGAGTGTAACAACTGGAATATTACTTGGTGGGGCATTTGTGGCGCTTGGGGCGGTGCTACTAGGAAAACGAGTGCTTGAAACAAACGGTAAAAAAATTATGCGCTTTGAGAAGGCAGAAGGGATATTAATATCGAGCACAGGTGCACTACTAGTCGGTATAAGTTCTATCTTTGGGCTGCCCGTGCCGTTAACACAAGTAACATCCTCTTCGATTATCGGGATGGGGATGGCTAAAAACGGGACACAAATTTTCCATAAGCATATTGTGAAAAAAATAATCCGTATTTGGATTGTCTCGCCAATCCTTTCTTTAACCATCTCCTATTTTTTAGTACAGCTATTTTTAGAGAAAGATTTCTATGCCATCGTCATAATTGGCAGCATTATTATTGGAACACTTGGTGTCATTAGCTTAATGCGAACAATGCGTGAAGAAGAGCGCTCAATATACGATGAGGGTGAAGGAATTTAAATACCTGGTTGAGGGGAAAGCCGGTCAATTCAGAAGGATTCCCGATCATTTCTGTAAGGAAGAAATTAATCGAAGAAGCCTCAATTTGCCTAAGATGAAAAATCAATGTAAATAAACTTAAATATCAGGCGTGTTGATTAGGAAAATATAGGGTTATTATTGGCTAATAAAATGATTTTTTTGTTGATATTTTACTAATGTATGTCCATTTTAACTGATTGTAGCATAGGGCTACTCGACGCTCACCCACAGCGGAAATCAGAGCCTTCTAATTAATTATAGTAGATAAAAATGGTCGATCAACACGCTTGATTAAATATAAAACTGAGTAATTCAATAAAACTAGGAGGAGATTTTGATGAGTTTACAACCGCATGGTGGACGATTAGTGCAAGCTTTTAATCCAAAGAAGGATGTAACGCAGATAAATAAAATTATTGATTTGGATGCCATTGCACTTAGCGATTTAGAGTTAATTGCTATCGGTGGTTACAGCCCAATTGAAGGCTTTTTAACACAGGAGGATTATGAATCTGTTGTTGAACATACACGTTTAGCGTCAGGGGTGGTATGGAGTATTCCAATTACATTACCAGTAGTCAAGGAAGTTGCGGCAACATTGCAACCGGGCGAGGAGGCAATATTAGTATACGGTGATGCTGTTTATGGTGTTATTGAAGTTGCTGATATTTATGAGCCAAATAAACAGAAAGAGGCAATGTTAATATACGGCACGAAGGATTCAGAGCATCCAGGTGTTAAAAAGTTGTATGAACGTCCAAGTATTTATGTGGGCGGGAAAATTACATTAGTAAAACGTCTAGAGCAAAAGTTTCCTGCCTATTCATTCGATCCGCTTGAAACACGAAAGCTTTTTGCTGAAAAGGGTTGGAAAACAATTGTTGGTTTCCAAACACGGAATCCTGTGCATCGAGCACATGAATACATTCAAAAGGCGGCACTTGAAACAATTGATGGTTTATTTTTAAATCCACTAGTTGGAGAAACAAAATCAGACGATGTATTAGCTGCAATTCGCATGGAAAGTTACGAAGTTTTACTACAAAATTATTATCCTGAAAATCGCGTGCAATTAGGCGTGTTTCCAGCTGCAATGCGTTATGCAGGTCCAAAGGAAGCTATCTTCCATGCACTTGTACGAAAAAATTATGGCTGTACGCACTTTATCGTTGGGCGTGACCATGCAGGTGTTGGTGATTACTATGGCACATACGATGCACAAAAAATCTTTGAACAATTTACGGAAGATGAATTAGGAATTATTCCATTAAAATTTGAGCATAGTTTCTATTGCAACAAATGTGAGGGCATGGCAACGACGAAAACTTGTCCACATGATAGCTCGGTGCATGTTATTTTATCGGGTACTAAGGTTCGTGAAATGTTACGTAATGGCGAATTGCCTCCAAGTACATTTAGCCGAAAAGAGGTTGTGGATGTACTAATTAAGGGAATGCGTAAGGAGGTTTTAAAGTGAGTTCAAATATCGTTTGGCATGAAGCTTCCATTACGAAAGAGGAGCGTCGTACACAAAACAAGCATCAAAGTTTTATTTTATGGTTCACCGGCTTATCAGCATCTGGGAAATCTTCTGTGGCAAACGCATTTGCACGCAGACTCTTTGAACGTGGCCATCAAGCATTTGTCTTAGATGGTGATAATGTTCGCCATGGCTTAAATAAGGATTTAGGATTTGATGAAGCTGGTCGAAAGGAAAATATCAGACGTATTGGAGAGGTATCTAAGCTTTTTGTGGAAAATGGACAAATTGTTCTAACTGCTTTTATTTCACCTTACCGAGAAGATCGTCAAGTTGTCCGTGAGCTTGTGGAAACAGGGGAATTTATAGAGGTATATGTGAATTGTTCGGTAGAAACGTGTGAAAAACGTGATCCAAAAGGTCTTTATAAAAAAGCACGTAATGCGGAAATTCCAAACTTTACTGGGATTAGTGCACCCTATGAAGAACCGGAAAATCCAGAAATTATTTTAGACACAGAACTTCATTCTATCGAAGAATGCGTAGTCCAGCTCACAGACATATTAACTTCAAAAGGATATATATACTAAATCTGTTTTCTTAAAGAATCTGCTTACTTATGATGAGCAGATTTTTTTATGTAGATTTACGGTTCATCACCAAAAGTTGTGGATGACTTTTGTTAAAACGTCTACTATGTAAATAGTTATTGGAGTGGAGACTGGGCGACTCCTCGGGGATCAGCGATAGAGGAACGAAGGCTAAAAGCATCACATCCTGTGATAACGCCTTCGTGACCAACATCGTGTTGGCCCGAGACCCTGCAGCGCAGCGGATGTTTTCTGTGCGAAAGCGTAGCGTCAGCTACAAAGCGCCCAGTCGGAACGGAAATCAACCACACGTTTTGGTGATGATCCAGATTTACCTATTTTTATAGAATTATTCCATGTGTTGTGGGATGATTAAGTCATCATATGTTATAGGAGATGAAGAAATGAGCATACATATTCAACTACTAACGGAGGATATTGTAAACCAAAAATTATTAAATGAAATATTGGAGCTATGGAATGAAAATGCCATAGAAACTGCAGATTGCGAATTAGGGGAGAGTGAAAGGAAGGGTATTCAAGAACAACTAGAACAATATATTCAATCAAAATATGGGGCCATTTATATAGCAACTGATGAAAATAATGCAATGATTGGTTTTGGGATGGCTTCGATCAAAAAGGATTTTATTTTCGATATGAACTATGGTCAAATAGACGAGGTTTATGTAGTGCCAGTATATAGAAGACAGAAGGTTGCTAAACGTCTAGTAGATGATTTAGTGAATTGGTTTAATGACGAACATAATACTACTGTAGTAAATGTTTATGTAGATTTAGAAAATGACTTAGCACTAAACTTTTGGGAAGGCATTGGTTTAGAGAAGGAATTTTTTATGCTATCAAATAACTAAAAAAAGTGGCCAATGAAGTTTATTCATTGGCCAACTTTTTTGGAAAAGTTATTTAATGCCTTGTTCTTTTTTCATCCGATCAATTTCAGGTCCAAGCTCGTCGTGTATTGTGCCTTTCCAAGGCTTTACACCAGCGATGTATGAGGAGCGAGTCATAATATGCCCTCCAACAGGACCTGTGATAAACAGGAACAGTATACCGAGTAAAATGCGGGGATTAAAGTGATCTTCAATTAACCAAAAGTGAAAGAATACCCCAATGAGTACGCACATGACACCGAGCGTTGCACTTTTTGAAGCAGCGTGCGCACGTGTGTACAAATCAGGTAAACGGACAAGACCAATGGCTGTCACGACTATAAATAGCACCCCTACAGAAATGAAAAAGATAACTAAACTATTAGCGAGAATTGTCACGTTTAATGATATCTCCTTTCTCTATGAATTTAGAGAAAGCAACCGTACCGATAAACGATAAAATCGCTAACAATAATATAATCTCCAGGAAGAAGCTTGTTTCAACCAGTACTGAAAACAGTCCAATGAGCGAGATGACTGATACACCTAATGAATCCAATGCTACTACACGATCAGATGCAGAAGGTCCTTTAACCATTCGATAAATGACTGCAATCAATGATAAGCAAATCACTACAATCGAAGCAATAATAAATGTTGTCATGATTTACTCACCTCCAAAATCGCTTTCTCAAATGAATCTTGAATTGCTGTAATCGCTTCATCGACATCACTAATATCAATAGCGTGTACATACAAAGTTTTTGCATCATCTGATACGTGGACTACTACAGTACCAGGTGTTAACGTAATAAGACTTGATAATAAAGTAATTTCCCATTCTTGTGTTAACACAGTCGGATAGGCAAAGAATGCAGGCTGCATATCCAACTTAGGCTTTAATACCACTCGAAGAACTTGTACATTCGCTAACACTAACTCCTTTAAAAAGAGTAACGTCAACTTAATGATTGCCCATATGCGGTAGACGTAAAGACGGGTAGTAAAAAATCTACGCATAATAATGAGCAATATAATACCGAGAATGAACCCAATGATAAAGCCTGTTGCTGTGTAATTAGAAGAAAGGAACATCCAAACGAAGGCAAGTACAACATTTAAAATAATTTGAAATGCCATATCTCTAATCCTCCTTCATTACAGCATCTATATAAATAGATGGATCACTTAATAGTTTTGCCGCATCGTCCATAAATGGAGTAATCCATTCAGAGCCTACACCATACGCTACAGTAATGAGCACTAAAAGAACGGTAGGCACAAATAGTGTATAGTAGACTTTTTTATCGACAGTACCCGTTGTTTCTTTTTCTTCACCCCAGAAGGCATAAAGGAAAATACGAATAACCGATAATAAAACGAGAAGTGATGAAGCTAAAATAAAAATACTACTCCATTTACTGCCTGCTTCAAATCCTCCCTGTACAATCAACAGCTTTCCAACGAAGCCACTAAGTGGGGGGATCCCTGCTAAACCAAATGCTGCAATTAAATAGCACCAACCAAGAGCAGGATATTTATTCATAAGACCGCCCATTTTTCGTAAATCAGATGTGCCAGTAATGTAGATGACGATCCCTATTAACATAAAGAGCGCTGCTTTAATAAGCATGTCATGGATTAAATAGAACATTGCACCTTTTAGGGAGATTTCATTCATTTGAGAAACACCAAATAAAATAACACCTACAGCTATGACAATATTATATATAATGATGAGCTTCACATCATGGTAGGCAAGTGCACCAATACAGCCCGCAATAATTGTTGCAACTGCTAATGCCATCAGTAAATCATGTGTATACGATAAATCATGAACAAAGAACAATGTATATGTTCGAGTAATCGCATAAATGCCCACCTTTGTTAGTAGTGCACCAAATAGCGTTAGCACTGGTATAGGTGCTGCTGCATAAGAAGTTGGTAGCCAGAAGTATAGCGGGAAAATAGCCGCTTTTAACCCAAATACCATTAAAAATAGTACAGCTATAACCGTAACGATACCTGGCTGATTAATTTCAGCAATTTTTACTGCAATATCTGCCATGTTTAATGTACCTACTACAGAGTAAAGGAAGGCAACTGTAATAACAAATAAAGCAGATGAAATAACATTAATTAAAATATATTTAATGGAACCTTTAAGCTGTCCTTTTTCGCCCCCAAGAACGATGAGCAAATAAGAGGCCATTAACAATACCTCGAAGAACACGAAAAGGTTAAAAATATCGCCTGTCGTAAATGCCCCGTTAACCCCAGTTAAAATAAACATAATGCCAGGATAATAGAAGAAGCGTTCACGTTCCTTTGTGATGGAACCAAAGCCATACCAAACAACAAAGAAGGTGATCAGCAGCGTTGTAGTGACAAGCAATGCAGATACCATATCAGAAACCATCGTAATGCCATACGGCACAGGCCAATTCCCGAACGTTACCATTTGAATACCATCATTTTTCACTTTTATAAGCAGTGAAATGGCTGATGTAAGTGCGAGCACTATACCAAGTAATGCGAATGAACGCTGATATTTTAAGTTTTTTTGCCCGAATATTAAAATCATACCGAAGAAAAATGGAATGATAATTGGCAGTAGAAGGAAGTTATTCATCCTCATCACTTCCTCTCATTAAGCTTATATCATCTGTCTCGAGCTCCTGATAAGAACGATATGCAAGTACTAAGAAGAAAGCTGTTACCCCAAAACTAATAACAATCGCTGTTAAAATAAGCGCCTGTGGTAATGGGTCTGCAAAAGTTTTTGCCCCTTCCTTTAAAACAGGTGGTGCTTCTCCACCTAGCCCGCCCATCGTTAAAATGAGAAGATGAGCGCCATGACTTAAAAGACCTGTCCCGATAATAATACGCAATAAGCTTTTGGATAAGATTAAATAAATCGCTGCCATAAATAGAAAGCCTATGACAAACGCCATCATTATTTCCATTATTCATCCTCCCCAATCGTTTGAATAATGGTCATCGTAACGCCGACAACAACCAAATAGACACCGCTATCAAAAAGCATAGCCGTGTGTAATGACTGTTTGCCTAGAAGCGGTAAATCGAAATAATCAAAGAAATGTGTAAAAAACGGTTTACCTATAAACATTGGGAAAGCGGCTGTTGCGAGTGCTAGAAGTAAGCCAATTGCAGTTAAATACGTATAATTTATAGGTAAAACCTTACGAACCGTATTTAAATCAAAGGCAAGGACTAAGAGCACGACCGCACTCGATGTTAAAAGTCCACCAACAAAGCCGCCTCCAGGTGTGTAATGACCAGCGAGAAAAATATGAATGGAGAAGAAGAAAATAATGAAGAATACAATTTTTGTTGTAAATTGTATAATTACATCATTTGTTTTCATGTGTTTTCTCCTTTCTATTCATGCGTAGCTTGATCATTGCTAAAATGGCCATTCCAGCAATAGCTAGCACTGTAATTTCAAATAATGTATCAAAGCCACGGTAGTCTACTAAGATAACGTTGACAATGTTTCCACCGCCTGCTTTTGAATAAACTGTTTCCTCATAATACTTCGAAATAGCCGGAATCAATTTTTGTGAATGTGCAGACAGTGCTAAAAGCGTAACCATAACACCGACAGCAACGGAAACAATCGCGCGATTTAATTGGAATCTCATGCGCTCTTCTCGTTTTCCGAGCTTCGGCAGATGATAAAACGCTAGTAAAAATAGCGCAACAGAAATTGTTTCAATGACAAGCTGTGTTAATGCTAAATCAGGAGCATTAAAAATAACGAAGAATAATGCTACTGTGTAGCCCACAGCACCAAGGCCTATAATAGCTGTTAAACGTGACTTTGCCAAAATTGTAATGGCTGTTCCAATGACTAATACTACAACTAAAATGATTTCGTAAGGACGAATAGGTGAAACGTCTTGGAAGGAGACTGTAAAAGCATTCTTCACAAATAAAGAACCGATTACAATCGCCGCAATGCTACTAAACATATACAACAGGTAGTGACGCATAGAGCCCGTCATATAAAGACGTGATACGCGATTTAACCCAACATCTAGTCCGAGCATAATCTTGTCGTATGCATTATTTAACGTTAAAGATTGCGGGAATCTTTGGTAAATAACCTGCCATTTCGGTAATGCTACAAACAATAGAACCCCAACAATTACTATGCCAAATGTCATGACTAATTCGGGAGTAATTTCACCATGCCAAGCAGCCACGTGAATATCAATATCCTTTGGTGAATCATATAAGAATGGCTGAATAGCTTGTACTGCTGGTTTTACAAAGGTATCTCCAACTAGATTCGGAATAAAGAATATTGTTACGACTAATGCTGCTAAAATCATCGGCGAAATTAGCATACCAATCGGTGCCTCATGTGGTTTATGAGGTAATTTTTCTGGTTTATATTTACCAGTAAATGTTCTGAAAACAAAATAGAAGCTATAGACAAATGTAAATATACTAGCAATCCAAGCGACAATTGGGAAAAGTGCTCCCCATGTTTCGAAGCCTAAAAATTCGAAATTTTGCAGTGCAAGCATGGCAGTTAAAAACATTTCCTTACTTAAGAAGCCGTTAAATGGCGGTAGACCAGCCATTGATAAGCTTCCGATAGCCGCTACTGTAAAGCTAAGCGGCATAATACTCATTAATCCACCGAGCTTACGAATATCACGTGTACCTGTTTCATGATCGACAATGCCGGCAATCATGAATAGGCTTCCTTTAAACGTTGCATGGTTGATAAGATGGAAGATTGCCGCAAAGGCAGCAAATTTAATAGTATCTGTAGTCCCATTGCCATGAAACGCTAAAGCACTGGCGCCGAGCAATGACATGATAAGTCCAAGCTGACTCACTGTGGAGAAAGCAAGGATTCCTTTCAAATCTGTTTGCTTTATAGCAAAGAATGAACCCCAGAATAACGTTAAAATACCTACGCTTGTAACGAGCCATACCCAAAGCTCAGAAACAGCGAAAATTGGTGTAAAGCGTGCAACTAAATAAATACCTGCCTTTACCATTGTTGCAGAGTGAAGGTATGCACTTACTGGTGTTGGCGCTTCCATTGCATCTGGTAACCAAATGTAGAATGGGAATTGGGCAGACTTCGTAAATGCTCCTAGAAGTATTAAAACGAGCGACCAGGTGAACAGGGGATGCTGCACTAAACTAGGTGCCATTACAATAAGTTCACGGATTGAATACGTTCCTCCCATTATATAAAGAAGGATGAATCCTCCTAACATCATCAAGCCGCCACCGACTGTAATCATCATTGACTTAAGTGCACCAAAGCGAGAGGCATCACGAGAATACCAATAGCCGATCAGTAAAAATGATGAAATAGATGTTAGTTCCCAAAAGAAGTACAGCGTAATTAAATGATCTGACTGTACTACTCCTAGCATTGCGGTCATAAATAATAATAGGTAAACATAAAAATTATGTAATTTTTCTTTATGTTTGTCTAAGTAAAAAATAGAGTAAAGTACGACCAATGAGCCAATTCCAGTAATCAGCAATGAGAACAGCAAGCTAAGTCCATCTAAATAAGAAACGATGGAAATATCAAGCGATGGAATCCAAGGAAGCTCTTCAAGAAACACTTTACCATCTGCTACTTTTCCGATATAAGATGCGTAAATAATCGCGAGTGTAGCAGGAACTGCAAGAACAAACCAGCCTGTGTGAATATTTTTAATGCTTTTATATAAAAGTGGCACAAATATTGCAGCAAGCATTGGAATGAAAATATAAAGTACTTGTAACAAAAAAATCCTCCTTTATGCAGATAAGTATGTTAATTATATCGCACTTTTTGTAGGATTGCATATGCACTCATATGATTTAGCTTGCGGTAATGGAAGAACTTTGGATATATTATAAATAGGAAGTTATCAATAATAATAGAGGAAAAAATTATTTATGAAAAACCCTTATATTTATGGTTATCTACCATTAATTACAATTTTATTGTTTAGTTTGACATTTGGAATGTATGCAGTAAGTGAATCGTTGCAAGTTTTTCATGCAATCGGTGTGTATTCCGGTATGCGTGAGTTTTTATCCGATTTCGAGCTCCGTGTCTTCTTGCTAATTGTCTTTGCTGTAATCTTTTTTATGCTATTTTCAGCATTAAAATTAGTAGGGGAAACGATTCATGAGTTAGGAATGTTATTTTTCTCAAAGGATCATGATGGTACGACAGTGAATCAAGCTCGAGGTGGATACATCATTTTATTAGTTGGTGCAATCTGTTCAGCCTTTGCTATTCAATTTATTTACGTTTTAGTAGGTATTTTTGTCTTAACCGTTTTTATCTACTTTATTTATCTTATCTATAAAATGAGTCATTTTATGTCGATGGGTGGAACAATTGGCTTATTAGTATTTGAACTTTTTATGTGGACTATACTATTATCGCTATTAGTTTATGTTGTTTTAAAATTGTATAATGGTATTTTAGCAAGTTTACCGTTTGCTCACTAAATGCCTCGGTTTATTAAACTGCATAGTAATGTTAAACAATGAAAGGAGCAGCCTTAGAGTGAAGAATTTCACTCTGGGCTGCTCCTCTTAACTTCTTACAGCGGGTATCCAAACATCTGTACCTGTCGCTACGCTTTCGGTACAAAAGACATCCGCTGTAAGAAGTTAAACCTCGGCGGATGTCACGCAATTATGCCTTGGTATAATTGATTTTTATTCCAGTAGAACATTAAATAGCTTGTGATGAATTTTATAAGCTTCTAATCTCTCCATAGATTGTGGCTTATCGTAGCCAAGCCATACTGCTGCAGTGTACTCATTATTTAATCCGGCAAGCCAGTAGTCGCGATAGTTGTTAGTTGTTCCTGTTTTGGCACCGACATAGTTACTTCTACTATAAACGCCTTGCGCGGTACCTTTGGTAACAACATCTGCAAGCATTGAACGCATATACTTAACTGTTTTCGGTGCCCAAATTTGATCGCGTGCTGAATCCCAGCTGTAAAGCTCCGTGCCATCAGATGCTGTTACTTTACGGATGCTATGGGCAAGTACGTATGAGCCGTCTATAAAACTTGTATAAGCATCTGCTAGTTCAAGTGCTGTAACACCATATGTTAATCCTCCCAAAGAGGCAGCATAAGTATGGTCTTTTGCCACGATAGAGCGGAAGTGAAAGCGATCTAAGTAACTAAAGGCTGTGTCAATTCCGACGGTGTTAAAGAGACGGAGAGCCGATGTATTGTAGCTATTTCGAAATGCTACTCGAATCGGTACATCACCGTATTTAAAGCCTCCATAGTTTTGTGGACAAAATGAACTGACACAATAACTGCCACCACTGACGATAGAATCAGGTGTATGTGCTGTCGTTTCAAAGAAAGGAGCGTACACCGCTAACGGCTTAAAGGCAGAGCCTGGCTGACGTGTACCTTGAAAGGCCCGATGATAACCAAACTTTTCGTAGTTTTTCCCAGCATAAAGACTAACAACTTCTCGGGATGTATTATCAATAACTGCTCCAGCTGCTTGTAATTTACCTGAGCCTAGAATCGCCGTCATTTTATCCTCATCATGTGCTTGTTTGTCTGGATCAAGCGCGGTATAAATCGTTAATCCATTTTGGAATAATGCATTGAGTCGATTGTCTAGCTGCGCTTTGATTTTTTTCTTCTCTTCCTCACTTTGTGTATTTGCAAGTCGATCTGTATAACCTTCTTTTTCTGCAACTAACCATCTAAGCTCTTGTAGGACATACGTGCTGTACATAGGGGAGCTTTGCGCTTTATTCTTGACATTTAATGTGATAGTTTCAGCTTTATATGTAATGGCATCTTCTTTTGTTATAGCGTCACTCGCTACGAGTGTATCTAATAACCGCTCCTGCCTCGCTTTTGTTTTTTTAAAGTTTTTTAAAGGATTATAAAGCGAGGGGTTATTTGGAATAGCAGCAATAAATGCAATTTCAGCTATAGATAGTTCTTGGAGTGGTTTTTGAAAATAATATGTAGCTGCTCCACCGATTCCATAAACTTGATTGCTGAAATAGGCTTCATTTAAATACATCGTTAAAATCTCGTCTTTATCAAATTCTTTCTCAAGCTCATAAGAGTAAAAAATCTCTGTTAATTTTCGTTCATATGTTTTTTCGTCAGATAAATAACGCATTCGAACGAGCTGTTGTGTAATGGTACTAGCACCTTGAGAAGTTGAATTTGTACTTGAGTTAGCAACAACTGCACGGATGATAGCACTGAGGTCAAAACCAATATGCTCATAAAAATGAGCGTCCTCACTTGCAATAAAAATTTCCTGGGCAATTTTTGGGGTTTCCTGTAATGTTAGAGGTTGCCGCCATTCGACATATTCCTCGCTAAATGTTTTACCGTTTCGATCAATAAGTGTTACTGGAAGCTGTGGCTGTACTTCCGGTAAATGAATAGCGCTGGCGATTTGCTCCTCATGTGCTTGTGCCGCATTGATCTCTGTCCTAATATTTGTACTAATCCACCAAAGGACAGGTAAGGATAGTAAAATGATAAAAAAACCAAAAGCCTTTTTCATGTGTGCCTCCACTCTAAATATGAGTCATTCAACAGAATAACATAATTTGGATAGTTTCCAAATACGCGTTCCGACCTATTTGTATTAATAATAATGAAGTTGGAGACGACGTTTGTTAAAACTTATTAAGTGATTGGTGAAGCTATGATAATAAAGTAAAAGGATTCACACACAATTTTGTGTATGAATCCTTTTTTGCTCTTTGGAAGGCGGATGTCGATAACAATTAAAAGTTGAGCGATAATTCCTGCTAAAAAGTTGGATGACATTTTGTCAAAACGTATGTCTATGTGAATAAGTTGATTGGAGTGTAGTTAGCGTCATAGATGAGATCCAGGAGCGAACAGGCAGAGGAACGAAGGCTAATAGCATCAAGAAAGCTTACGCTCTGTTTTTTTGGCTGTTACTTATGATAAGAGGAATTATACATAACAATCCAAGGAGAATGAACAGGATTAAGGTGTTGATTGGATTATCTTTTACTTTTGAATCTTCTATGTGGTTTTTTTCAAATTCTTTTACTTCTTCTATTTGATTTACTTTATTGTTTGGAACAAATTCATTTTTATTGACATCATAGTAATAGAATCTGTGTTTGTTAAAAGTGAAAAAGTCATCTCTAACCGTCTCATATGAACTTGAAATCATCGCTAAGTTTACTTTTTCCGTATCAATTTTTGTTTTTACATATTTTTCACTTTCTGCTTTAAACAATTCTTTTTCTTTTGTTAATAGGTTGGCTGCTTCACTTTTTACTTTTTCTACATCTTGAAGCGTTGTTGCTTTTTTCAATCCCTCTTCAATAAAGGTTAATTGTTCCATTTTCATTTTTTCTTCAAATTCTTTTGTTTTTTGCTCTAATAATGATTTATCTTCTTTTACTGTTTCAATTACTACCATTTTTGTTTCTTGTGCTAATATTTTGGCGGAGTCGTTTTTGTAATAATTAACTTCTTTTTCATTTTTTTCATTTACTGAATTCAAGTGCTCTTCTGTAACGATTTTTGTTGCCATACTGGTAGATGAAAAAACGATACTTAACATACATACCGACAGTCCGATTACACTTATTTTTTGTATAAATTTCATTCAATCCCTCCATTTTTTCTATTATTATTCATATAATCCTATTCCACTTTTAGATATTTTCCATTTTATGGTCAATCAAGGTAATATATGAACAATCATAAAAAATATAGTAAGGGGGTTAATATGAAAGAATATTTCTTAACCGAAGAACAGTACTGTAATAACACCTTCGTGACTACCATCGTGCCGCGGACGCTACGCTTTCGCGTAAAAAAACACTTATTGGCCCAAGCGGCTAAACGGCAGCCTCCAGAAAAGCGCCCAGTCGGAACGGAATTCAACACTGCGGTATGGTGATAAGCTAAAAAATTAAAAGTGCAAGAAATCGTCAATACTTTGGTGAAGAAAACCATTAAGAAGTATGTTAGACTAAAATGAGGTCAGAAATGATAGTACTATCATTTTCAATGAAACTGAAATTTTACATTTAAAGGAGAGACTTCAATGTTTCCACAATTAACAACAGAAGTACTAGAAGGCGAAGTACTTGTAGAAATGAAAACAACATTAGGTGCCATCAAAATTAAATTATTCCCAGAGCATGCACCAAAAACTGTTGAAAACTTCTTAGGCCATGCAAAATCAGGATACTATGACGGCATCATTTTCCACCGTGTAATCCAAGACTTTATGATTCAAGGTGGTGACCCAACTGGTACAGGTATGGGCGGCGAGTCAATTTGGGGTAACTCTTTCGAGGATGAGTTCTCTGAAAACGTATTTAATCTTCGCGGTGCCCTTTCAATGGCAAATGCGGGTCCAAACACAAATGGTTCACAATTCTTTATCGTACAAATGAAGCACCTTCCAAGTGATATGCTTCGTCAATTACAAGGTGCTGGCTTCCCAGAAGAAATTATTGAAGCATATGCTAAAAATGGTGGTACTCCTTGGTTAGACCATAAGCATACAGTATTTGGTCATGTTGTTGAAGGAATGGACATTGTAGACAAAATGGCAGATGTAGAAAAAGACTTCCGTGATAAACCAGTAGAAGATGTGAAAATCGAGTCAATTACAGTTTTTGAATAATAATTGTAAGGACGTGTAAAACATGAAACATTTAATGTATCAATTTTTATATTTCCCAGAAGATAAATCAGGATACATTCCTGCAGCTTTTGAATTTTTAATCATGCTTATTTTATGTATTGTTGTCTTTACCGTTTTCCGTAAGATTTCTAAGAAACAAGAAATGAAATCAAAGGAAATCGAAGCACGTATTCTTTCAGAGAAAAATAATACAAACAATCAGCAAAATATTTAACTTCATTCAGCGGGTGTCTAAACACCCAACTGAGTTAAAGCGTCCGGCCGATTCCGGATGCAATTATGCCGAATCATAATTGATTGTACCAGATGCCTCGCAGCCTTTAAGGACTGCGGGGCATTTTTCTTATTACTCTTATGCCAAAACACTTCATGAATTGTATGTTTTCGTATCATTCTCCATATGAGCTATATTTTCTCAACAAAAAAGGATATCTCAGAAAAACTTGAGATATCCTTCACTATTTACTTTCTATTGTTGAAGTACTTGCTTAAAGCGCTGAACACCGTCTTTTACTGTGTCAAATGAGCAAGCGACGTTCATACGCAGGAAGCCGCTACCCTCTTCGCCATATTTTGTCCCAGGCTCTAATGCTAACTTACCATTTTCCAGCAAGCGTTTCATGATTTCTTTTTCATCAAGTCCTAATTCTCGATAATCAATCCAAAGTAAATAAGTGCTCTGAGGTTTTCTAATATGGATACCAGGTAATTGTTCTAATTCAGCAATCACATAGTCCATATTATTTGAAATATAAGAAAGCATGTCATTTAACCATGGGGAACCCTCTGCATAAGCAGTTTGAAGTGCAACAGAAGCAAAAGTATTTAATGAGCCTTGCCCACTAGCCATATGAACTGCTTCTAGTAGCATACGCTTTTTCTTATCCGTTACAACCATATAAGCGACTTGTATCCCAGCTAGATTAAATGTTTTTGTCGGTGCCATACACGTAATAATACGATCCATTTCATCACCAGCGATTTTTGCTAATGGTGTATGTTTTGAGCCATCCAACATTAAATCAGAATGAATTTCATCGGAAATAATAACAACATCATATTTTGCACATAGTCGTACGATTTCCTTTAATGTAGTTTCATCCCATACATAGCCTCCAGGATTATGAGGATTACACAATATGTAGGCTTTCACATTTTGAGCAAGTGCTTGTTCAAAGGCTTCAAAGTCATAGACAAATGTGCCATCTTCTTCAACTAAAGGACAACTAACGATCTCTCGGCCATTACTTTTCGGGGTATTATAAAATGGTGGATAGACAGGTGAGGAAATAAGAACTTTATCTCCTGGATTTGTTAGTGCCTTGATACTATCTGCTAAAGCAGCAACAACACCGTTACAGAAAACAATTGATTCTTTGTCAATGTGCCAATCATGATGTGTATGCTGCCAGTCTACGATCGCTTGCACTGCTTTATCACTAACAAAGCTATAGCCGAAAACAGTCTTTACAGCATGTTCTTGTAGCGCTTTTGATACGGCTACTGGAGCAGCAAAATCCATATCCGCTACCCACATTGGTAGTATATCTGAAGCATCTTGTAGCCCATATACATTTTCCATCGCGTCCCATTTTACAGAGTTTGTACAACGACGTTTAATAGTTTGATCGAAAATAGACAAGTAAATCACTCTTTTCTTTTTTATTTACTATGGTATCATACGAGTATGATAAAAGGATAATAGGTGAGTATTTTGGAAAATATAAAAATGAATCAAGCGGCCGTACGACTGCTAGAGGAGTGGGATCCATTCCACTTAGGTCCAGATCATTATGATACTGAAACTGCAGATGTTGTAGCAGCATTGCAAGGTATTGATGATCCATCAACTCTTGCAAAGGTTATTCAAGAAACATATGAGCATTCGTTTGAAGAATGGATTCCATTTGAAGATTGTGTAGCCATTTCGTACAAGCTTATTGCGATAAAATTTGAAGCAAAATGCATTATTTAACTTTTTTTAGGGGGTTTCCAAACATCCGCTGAAATAGAGGAACTCAGTTAAGAACGCCACGTCCTGTGGCACGACTGAGTGACCAGCATCATGCCGCTGCCGCTACGTTAGCACTACGCTTTCGCGCAAAGAACATTTGTTGGCCTAAGCACAAAGTTGAATCCGGACGCAATGATGCTTTTGCTTTTCTATAAAACGAGGTTGTCTCTTTCAATTTAGAGACAACCTCGTTTTTTAACGGTCTTTTATTTAAACAAAGGTAAGATCCCTTGGATGAAAATAATTAATATTGCTATTGGAGATACATACCGAATTAAAATATACCAAATATTGAACATCAGACTAGATGAGGCAGGCTCCTTACGAGAAATATCTTTTGTATAATAATAGCCTGCAAAGATGAAATCAGTAAGGCTCCAATTGGCATACCAATACTATTCGTCAAAAAGTCTACAAAGTCGAAAATAGAACGATCTAAAATTTTTACATCAGATAGGAACATAGAATAAATAATAAAATAAAAACACTTCCGCCGTTAGTACCCGCCATCTAAGGAAACTTCCAAATAGCTCTAACCCCTATAGAACTTCCAGCGGCAGCTAAAATAAACCCAATTTTAGATGTAAATTGATCTCTCGAAGATACGGAATTAAATCCTTCTTATATTAAAACTTTATTTAACCGCAATACTCTTCTAACACAAGCAAATTTCGAGAAAATGATTAATAGAAATTCTTGTCTTCATTTTGTTTGTGAAACGGGGGTATTTTAGTGGTTCAGTATATGGTTTTAGTAACGAAGTTCGGGGTCTTAGTGGCTTTGTTTTGATTTAGCGAGATATTTGTATTTTTTATTAATAAGTAAAAATATGTAACAATTAAGAGAAATGATTCGTTACATGTGCGAAGGGGGGATGACCGTGACTGAAATTGAATTAATAGAACGGGCTCAGCGAGGAGACAAAGACGCCTATATAGAGCTAATCCAAATACATCAACGTACAGTTGAAAAATTTGCTTTTCAATGTGGCGTTCATAGTAATGATTTAGCGGATGTTTCACAGGAGGTGTTTGTAAAGCTGTATCGTTTTTTACATCAATTTAAGCAGGATCGTTTTACGACATGGCTCTATAAAATTACATTAAATGCAACCCGTGATTATTATCGCAAAGAACAGCAAGAGCAGGCAAAGGAAGAGAGGCTAGGTGCTCAGCAGCAAACGCCCTCATCTTCAGCCGAAAAGTATGTCCTTAATTTTGAGGAGGATAGGCAATTACATAATGCTATTAAAGAACTCGATGAAAAGTATCGTTATCCTCTCATATTATTTTACTTCCATGAATTTAAGTATGAGGAGATAGCGGAAGTACTAAATATTTCGTTAGCAACTGTCAAAGTTCGTATATTGCGTGCAAAGGAAAAGCTTAAAGCGGTGTTAATGGAGGAGGGGAGTGTTGAAAATGGATGATAAACAATTTGAAAAACGAATGGAGCTTCTAAAAAAATCCTATAATCGCTTGGAACCACAGTTAGATCCAGAAGCCATTTTCGCACAAATCGAGGCAGAAAATGCAACACAACAAGCACTAGAAACAGTAACAACACAAAAGCCCCCTTCAAGATGGCGAAAGCCAGCAGTCTGGATAGCAAGCATTGCAAGTGTACTGTTAGTGAGTGTGCTCGTTTCATCTTATATGATTAATCAACCAGAAATCGTAAATAGTAAAAAGGATGTTTCTCAGGAAGAAAAAAAGGAAGTTGGAATTAAAGAATGGGTTGAAAATATAACTAAAAAATACAATAGTAAAAAAGAGCAAATAAGAATAGAGTTAAAAGTTACTATTGACGAATTGAATGCATTTGAATTTATTAAAGAAGCTGACTACGTGCTAGACTTCTATACAAGAAGGAATTCTCATGTACAAGAAGAGGATGTACAGTTTTTAAAAATTAATGAGGAAACTATACTTAATAAATTAATAACACCAAGAAGAGCCTTGGAAACGATTGATGAATCTAATTTAACGTTCGATGAATCTTTTGAGGTATATCGCTTATATGAAGAAACTGTATTGGAATTAGAGAACTTTTACAGTGATCTTCTTAAACCATATGGACCTCTCCTAAAGAAGTCGAAAGATACCAATAAATATCCGTCAGATTTATGGGCGATTATTAAGGCCGCAAATAATCAATTCATGGAATTAAAAGAAAATGAGGAGGGGACGTTTTATTTTAAAGCCACACCGATTTACGGTGAATTTTCGCCACCCAATATCAATAAATTGCATCCTGATATTTTTGGTTACTTTGAGTATTTAGAAAAGGGACAGTTTTTATTAGCAGATGATTTAAAGTATACACGAGAAGAAACCGCTAAATCATTAAAATTAATGGAGCGTACATTACTAGCAGATGTAAACGCAGGTTCACCTAGTTATAAGGTTGTAAGACAAAGTTTTGAAAATACATGGATGGTGTTGTTGAAAGGAACTGCAAGCTATCCTGCTCTTACAAAAGGTGGGGAACCTCGTGAAGATTATATGGATTTCTTGCAAAAAGTAGCTAATGGAACCTACGGGGAAGTAATGAAGAAAACTGCTTCAACAATTTTGAATGAACTACAACAGAACAATCGCTCAAATACTTTAAGCCAGTTATCAACTTATGATATTTGGACAATCATATTGCAAACTCGAGAAGAAACAGCAGGATTTATTAATGATAGTGATTTTACGATTGTAAGTATTGATGAATCACAAATAAAGAGTATATATGAGCAATATAAAAAAAGCGATACTGAAACATTTATCGATCAATTACGCCCATTAAATATGGTTTCCCTTTATATATATGCAATAACTATTGGAGATAAATCTTTACAAAAAGCTATATTAATGCCAGAAACGAACATTAATACAAGTTTGTTAGACAATGTTAAAAGTTTAGATATCTTTAGCCAATTAGGTGAATATGATGGTATCTATCCAACGGTTGCTGTTCGTGTTTCTGAAGAGTATCAGGATATGTATGGTAGACAATTTCTTATTAAATTATCGATAAACAAAGAAGGTAATTATCGCATAACAGGAATCGTGGATTGATGGTATGAATTTTTGCCCGACTAATACACCTATGTTATAATTTGTGGTGATATATACGTAGCAAACAAAAAGAAAGTGGGCAAAGGTTATGGGACAAAAATATGAATTAGGGGACGTGTTGACCGGTAAAGTTACAGGTATACAGCCGTATGGTGCATTTGTTGCGCTTGATGAAGATACACAAGGCCTTGTACATATTTCCGAAATTACGTACGGCTTTGTAAAGGACGTTAGTGAATTTTTGTCAGTTGGGCAAGAGGTTGAAGTAAAGATACTTGAAATCGATGAAGATGCCGAAAAAATTAGTTTATCGATTCGTGCTTTGCAGGAGCGCCCAGCTACATTGCGTAAAAAAGATGTACTACCACGTAAATCATTGCAGGACCGTGTAGATGAATCGGATGCGAATGGTTTTAATTCCCTAAAAGAAAAATTACAGGGCTGGATCGAACAGTCAGGTCAATAAAGTGAAGCTTTAACTTCTTTCAGCAAACTATCCGCTGAAAGTGGTTAAAGCCTCCGGACCCCCAATTATGCCGAGGCATAGTTGATTTAGTGGGGGTTCTTTATCCCCCACTGATTATAGTCTTCACCGATCGCGCATTTACTGGCAGTTATGTTTACTTTTGCTGTATTTTGAGGTGGGAGTCTGACGCTTTCGATACAGACAAATAATTGCTGCCTGTTAATGTACGAGATAAAAAACGAGGATGCTTTCAAATATGAAGGTATCCTCGTTTTTTAGTATTCAAATATAACTATTGATTTTTTATTTTTCGAATTCGATATTGTAGGTTTTGACGACTCATGCCAAGTGCACTAGCAGCCTTTGTAATGTTGCCTTCATATAAATTTAAGACGTTTTGCACATAATATGATTCTGCTTCACGCAAATAAGCATCGAGTGGCATAACATCATTCTGTTGTTGGAACATAAAGAATTCCGGCTCGTGATTAGATGTGTCCTGCTGTTGTACCTTGAAACGGAAATGCATTGGTAATAAATCTGAGGTAACTGTTGATTCAGTGGTCATAAACGACACAATTTCATCTAGTAATAGCTCAAGCTCCTTTAAATTTCCTGGCCAATCATATTGCAAAAATAGATCCTGGACATCAGGTGCTAGATCCCGGACATTTGAAGCGAAGCGTTCCCGATGGCGGTTAAAGTAATCATCTACGAATGGAAGAATATCTTCTTTTCGATCTGTTAGATTTGGGATGGTAATAGCCATTGTAGCAAAGAAATAATACAGTGATTTTGAAAGTTTTTTCTCCTCAATCAATGTAATAGGGTCGCTTCCGACACTTCCGATTAGCATGTATTTAGACTGTGGAAGAGATTGTAATATCTCTAACAGTTCCTCTTGAATGTCTAGACTTAAAAAGTCAACGCGTTCGAAGAAAAAAGTATATGCCTTGTCATCTTGTAAGAGCTCCTGCAATTTATCTAAAACAGATGGAACAGAGCGACGACTCACTAATGTTACAAATGCTTCAGGGTCAGGCGATGCTGCATGGTGGATCCCCTCTGCGACTAAATCTTTTCCTGTACCCGATTCTCCTATTAATAATACCGGTAACTTCACAGCTGCTGCTTTTTTTGCGTTTGCAATAATTTGTCGCATCGATTCGGATACAGCTGTAATCATATCGAATGTTAAAGGTTCATCATATCGACGAAGAGGCTGATAAACTAGCTTTTCGAGTGATGTAATGTCACGAGCAAATTCAATCGCTCCAATTAGTTTATTTTCAACATAAAGTGGAAAAGTATCATTAATAGTTGTAATTTCATGACCATTTTTATTCCAGTAAGTTTGTTTTACATTAATTTCCTTTTTACCTGTTTGTAATACACGCATTAAAGTACTTTCATGCTGGCGGAAGGAAAACATTTCAATAACAGAACGATCTGCTAATTCATCAAAATGGAAACCTTCAATTTCTTTCATCTTTGTATTATAAATAATTGTTTTGCCAGAAAGGTCTACAGCATGAATACCAACAGAAACATTTGTTGCAATAAACTTATAAAAAGGAAGTAAGGGTTCAGAATTTTTCATAAAATGTGCACCTCAAAAATTTTTTACTTGAAATATGCAACAAAATTTTGCATTATAATAAGTGTAAGAATATTCTAAACGCAAAGATATTTTGCGTCAATGTTTTTTGCGCACTTAAAACACATCTCACGAGGGAGGATAAAGTATGATTTCATACAAACACGAACCATTCACAGATTTTACTCAAGAGGCAAATTACAACGCATATTTAGAGGCATTAAATAAAGTAGAGAGATATTTAGGTCAAGACTATCCACTAATTATCGGTGGAGAACGTATTACTACAGAAGATAAAATCGTTTCATATAATCCAGCAAAGAAAACAGAAGTAATTGGTCGCGTATCAAAAGCAAACAAAGAACTAGCTGAAAAAGCAATGCAAGCGGCAGATGAAACTTTCAAAACTTGGAAAAAAGTAGATCCAGCTGTTCGTGCAGACGTATTATTCAAAGCAGCGGCAATTATTCGCCGTCGTAAACATGAATTCTCTGCACTTTTAACAAAAGAAGCAGGTAAACCATGGGCTGAGGCTGACGCAGATACTGCAGAAGCAATTGACTTCTTAGAATACTATGGTCGTCAAATGCTCCGTGTTAAAGAAGGTCAACCTGTAGAAAGTCGTCCAGGTGAATACAACCGTTATGACTATATTCCGTTAGGTATTGGTATTGTTATTTCACCATGGAACTTCCCATTCGCAATTATGGCGGGGACAACGGTGGCAGCTTTAGTAACAGGTAACACTGTATTATTAAAACCAGCTTCGACAACACCTGTAGTTGCTTATAAATTTATCGAAGTGTTAGAGCAAGCGGGTCTTCCAGCAGGTGCTGTGAACTTTGTACCAGGTTCTGGTGCAGAAGTAGGTGACTACTTAGTTGATCATCCAAAAACACGCTTCATTAGCTTCACAGGATCTCGTGATGTAGGCTTACGTATTAACCAACGTGCGTCTGTATTAAATGACGGTCAAATTTGGATTAAACGTGTTATCGCTGAAATGGGTGGTAAAGATACAATCGTTGTTGATAAAGAAGCGGATCTAGAGCTTGCAGCACAATCTATTGTAAAATCAGCATTTGGCTTCTCGGGTCAAAAATGTTCAGCATGTTCTCGTGCTATTATCGTTGAAGATGTCTATGACCAAGTTGTTGACCGTGTAGTGGAATTAACAAACACGTTAACAGTTGGTGACCCATCAGACTTCAACAACTTCATGGCAACAGTTATTGACCAAGCAGCATTCAATAAAGTGACAGAGTACATTGAAATTGGTAAAGGAGAAGGTCGCCTAGTTGCAGGTGGTACAGCTGATGATTCAGTTGGTTACTTCATTCAACCAACAGTATTTGCAGATGTAGATCCTTCTGCACGAGTTATGAGAGAAGAAATCTTTGGACCAGTTGTAGCTATTACAAAAGCTAAAGATTTCGATCAAGCAATTGATATTGCAAATGATACTGAGTACGGCTTAACTGGTGCGGTTATTACAAATAATCGTATGAACTTAGAAAAAGCACGTGAAGATTTCCATGTAGGTAACTTATACTTCAACCGTGGCTGTACTGGTGCAATCGTTGGTTACCAACCATTCGGCGGCTTCAATATGTCAGGTACTGACTCAAAAGCAGGTGGCCCTGACTATCTACAACTTCATATGCAAGCAAAAACAACTTCTGAAATGTTATAACTTCTTTCGGCTGACTGAAGAAGTTGTCTCCGAACGCAATTATGCTGGGGCATAAATTATAAGAGAATCTGCGAGACTCCTCCTGGTAAAGTGAGTCCGGCAAGAACCGCAGGCGCTAATGTCGAGGCGGCTTACCTAGGAGTAGTGTGCAGATTCTTGCCTTTTATATTCAGAAAATGCTGAAATTGTTTCTATTGAATTTATTTATAGAAAAACAGAGTCTTCCAGAGTTTTTCATCATGAACGTAAGGAGAGAATACTTTATGACAAAAACAAATCAAGTGATTGAACAAACGCAAAATTTTGGTGCTGCAAACTATCACCCGCTACCAATCGTTATTTCAGAGGCTGAGGGTGCTTGGGTAAAAGATCCAGAAGGTAACAAATACTTAGATATGCTATCAGCTTACTCTGCTGTGAATCAGGGGCATCGTCATCCAAAAATTATCGCCGCGTTAAAAGAACAAGCTGATAAAGTAACACTAACTTCTCGTGCATTTTATAGCGAAAACCTTGGTGAATGGTATGAGCTTGTTGGAAAATTAACGAATAAACAAATGGTATTACCGATGAATACAGGTGCTGAAGCGGTTGAGACAGCATTTAAAGCCGCTCGTCGTTGGGCTTATGATGTAAAAGGTGTAGAAGATGGCAAAGCTGAAATCATTGCATGTAATGGTAACTTCCATGGTCGTACAATGCTTGCTGTATCTTTATCATCTGATGAAGAATATCGTCGTGGCTTCGGTCCAATGTTACCGAATGTTAAGTTAGTAGATTACGGTAACCTAGATGCATTAAAAGCTGCAATTACTCCAAACACAGCAGCGTTTTTAATTGAACCTATTCAAGGTGAAGCTGGTATCGTTATTCCATCAGAAGGCTTCTTAAAAGCTGCGCGCGAGCTATGCCGTGAAAACAATGTTTTATTTATTGCAGATGAAATCCAAGCTGGTTTAGCACGTACGGGTAAAATGTTTGCATGTGATTGGGAAGAAGTAGAGCCTGATATGTACATTTTAGGGAAAGCTTTAGGCGGCGGTGTATTCCCGATTTCGTGTGTAGCTGCAAATCGTGAAATCTTAGGTGTATTTAACCCAGGATCGCACGGTTCAACTTTCGGTGGTAATCCTTTAGCATGTGCTGTATCTATTGCATCAATTAAAGTATTACTAGATGAAAAATTAGCAGAGCGTTCACACGAACTTGGTGAATACTTTAAAGGTAAATTAAAAGAAATTAAGAACCCAGTCATTAAAGAAGTTCGTGGTCGTGGTTTATTTATCGGAATGGAATTAACAGAGGCTGCACGTCCATACTGTGAAAAGCTTAAAGAATTAGGCCTATTATGTAAAGAAACACATGATACAGTCATTCGATTCGCGCCACCACTCGTTATTTCACAAGAGGATTTAGACTGGTCAATCGAACAAATTGAAAAAGTATTTAATCTTTAACAAAATGTTCACATTTTAATTCGGAAGTATGTTACAATGATGCCGATATACTATCATTATAAAAAACAAAGAGGCGATTTAATATGTCTGAAAACTTAAATCTGTTCACATCTACTCAAGAAGTCATTCAAGAGGCTCTAAATAGACTTGGTTATGACGAAGCTATGTATGAATTATTAAAAGAGCCGCTTCGCATGCTACAAGTTCGTATTCCAGTGAAATTGGATGATGGTACAACAAAAGTATTTACTGGTTACCGTGCACAACATAATGATGCTGTAGGGCCAACTAAAGGTGGGGTACGTTTCCATCCGGCAGTATCTGAGGAAGAAGTTAAAGCGCTTTCAATGTGGATGACATTGAAATGTGGTATCGTAGATCTACCTTATGGCGGTGGTAAAGGCGGTGTCATCTGTGACCCTCGTCAAATGTCTATGGATGAAATCGAGCGATTGAGCCGTGGATATGTACGTGCAGTTAGTCAAATCGTAGGACCAACAAAAGATATTCCTGCTCCAGACGTATTTACGAATGCACAAATTATGGCATGGATGATGGATGAATACAGCCGTATGGATGAATTCAACTCACCAGGTTTCATCACAGGTAAGCCACTAGTGCTTGGTGGTTCTCAAGGTCGTGACCGTGCAACTGCACAAGGTGTAACAATCGTTATCCAAGAAGCAGCGAAAAAACGTGGCATTGATATTAAAGGTGCACGTGTTGTAATTCAAGGCTTCGGTAACGCAGGTAGCTTCCTTGCGAAATTCATGCATGATTTAGGCGCGAAAGTAATCGGTATTTCAGATGCTTATGGTGCACTTCATGATCCTGAAGGTTTAGATATCGACTATTTATTAGATCGTCGTGATAGCTTCGGTACTGTAACAACATTATTTGAAAATACAATTTCAAACAAAGAATTATTAGAGCTTGATTGTGATATTCTAGTGCCAGCTGCTATCGAAAACCAAATTACTGCTGACAATGCACACAATGTTAAAGCAAACATTGTAGTAGAGGCAGCGAACGGTCCAACAACTGCTGAAGCTACTAGAATTTTAACTGATCGTGGCATTTTACTTGTACCAGACGTATTAGCATCTGCTGGTGGTGTAACAGTTTCTTACTTCGAATGGGTACAAAATAACCAAGGTTATTACTGGACGGAAGAAGAAGTTGAAGAACGTCTTTACAAAAAAATGGTTGATGCATTTGAAAACGTTTATACAACAGCGACAACACGTAACATTAATATGCGTTTAGCAGCTTATATGGTAGGTGTTCGCCGCACTGCAGAAGCTTCACGCTTCCGTGGGTGGGTTTAATCAATATATATAAGAAAAACGGGTCATTCCTAGTCGGATGACTCGTTTTTTATGTATGCAAGCAAAAGTGCAAAGGAAAAATTATGTTTAGAGTGAATACAATGACAGTGGAGTCAAAATTGGTTTAAATCTTTGCTTTCGTCAATAGAAATATGAGAAAATCCAAGTAGAAAGGGGCGAATTGAATGGATTCATTTACATTTTATAACCCAGTGAAGTTACATTTTGGTGAAAATGCACTGGAAAAGCTTGCGAATGAGTTAGCGCAACATGGTGAAAAGGTGTTAGTTGTCTACGGTGGAGGCAGTGTTAAGAAAAATGGTGTATACAATGCTGTTATCGAAAAGTTACAAGAAGCCAATAAAATAATATTTGAACTTAGCGGTGTTGAGCCAAATCCACGTGTGGAAACAGCAAGACTTGGTATTGATCTTTGTAAAAAAGAAGAAATTGATCTAGTCCTAGCTGTTGGTGGCGGTTCTGTAATTGATTGTTCTAAGTTAATAGTCGCAGGTGCAAAATATGATGGCGATGCTTGGGATATTGTAAAACGTAAAGTAATTGTGGAGGACGCTTTACCGCTTGGGACTGTATTAACGCTAGCTGCAACAGGTTCCGAAATGAACTCAGGTTCTGTCATTACAAACGCTGCGACAGAAGAAAAACTAAGCTGGGGTAGCCCTGCTGTATTCCCAAAATTTTCGATTTTAAATCCAGTGTATACAGTGACTGTACCAAAAAATCATACAGTTTACGGTATCGTTGATATGATGTCGCATGTACTTGAACAATATTTCCATAATACGACGAATACACCGATTACAGATGAAATGTGTGAAGGAGTATTACGAACGGTCATTACAACAGCACCTACACTGTTAGAAGATTTAGAAAATATCCAGTTGCGTGAAATAATTTTATTAGCAGGAACAATTGGGTTAAATGGATTCTTATCAATTGGCTCTCGTGGAGATTGGGCATCACATAATATTGAGCACGCTGTTTCTGCGGTTTACGATATTCCGCATGCAGGAGGTTTAGCGATATTACAACCACATTGGATGCGTCTAAGTGTACCCGTAAATCCAGAGCGTTTTGCACGTATTGCAATACGCGTTTTCGGTGTCGACGCAACTGGGAAGTCTCCAGAAGAGGTTGCGTACGAAGGAATTGATCGTTTATCGGCATTCTGGACTTCTCTAGGAGCTCCAAGTAGTCTAGCGGATTATGAAATTGACGATTCAAAATTCCTTCAAATTGTAGAACATGCTATGCAAAATGGACCCTTTGGAAACTTCAACAAATTACAGGAAGAAGATGTGCGAACTATTTTGCAAAACTCCCTATAACTCCGTGATTGCTTAATAGAAGATACAAAGAAGTAAACAAGAATAGAGTTATCTGGTACTTGTATAAAAAATAGCCAACTGCCTGAAATATGGCAATTGGCTATTTATCTTATTTAAAATGTTTTGGATAATAAGTTATTGTTTGAATGTTGAGTTTTCCGGTCTTTCGCCAATATGCACCCAATCTAGTTTCCCGTCATCCTCATCAAATAGAATGGCTACTTTCGATACACCCTTCTGACTTAAAATGACCTCTGTTAAATGGTCGCGTACATCATCTAGAAAAGCGAGTGATAGATTGGGGTCAGCTTCAGCAACTAATTCCACATGTAAAAACTCACCTTCTTTAATGACTTCTAGGCGAACAATATCTTTAATGTTTGGGTCATCCATTACAAGGTGAGCAATATGATTTAGCATTTCTTCGTCTGTTTCACCAATAACTCCACGTGCATTATCAAGGAACACTTTTGCTACAACATAGAACATCATAAAGCCAATAATCATCGAAACGAGTCCTTCTATATTTGCCCAGCCTGTAAAGTGCGCAATTAAAATAGCACCGAAGGCCAACACATTACCACCTGTAGCTACTAAGTCTTCCATAAATACTAATTTTGTTGCTGGTTTTGCGCGATTTAAATAAGGGAAAGCTTTAGGGATAGCTGTTATTATTCCCGTTTTTTCCTGTCCAGCGTCATGAAGTATTTCAACGGCAGCTTTTGCAAGAACTGACCCTTCTAAAACAATACCGATCAATAATACGCCAAGTGCAATGAGCATTCCTTTAGATTCTCCAGCGGGGTGTATAAAATGATGCCAGCCTTCTTTTATGGTTTCATAAGAAAGGATCGCCACGATTATAACAGCAAATAGACAAACTAAATTTACAATTCGGCCAAAGCCTCCCGGAAATTGTTTTGTCGGTGCTTTTTTCGACAGCGCTGAGCCGATATAAACGAATAATTGGTTTGCTGCATCTCCTAGTGAGTGCATCATTTCTGCAAACATGGCAACATTACCTGTAAAGAAGAAGGCAACACCTTTAATAATTCCTAAAAAAGCATTGACTACTGCTGCCAACAGAGAGGGCTTATTCCCATTTTTTAATAGTTTTATTATTTCTACCACGAAAGAATCCTCCAACTAGTTTAAAATTTCCATTTCGATTTTTTCAATATAGGGTAGTGCTCGTAATGAACGATAAAATGACAGTAAGTTATCAGAGACTATTAATGATAAGCGTAAATCTAATTCGTGATAAACATTATTATAATTTGGAACATCTTGAATGCGTATGTTTTCAATAATAATATTGTTTTCCTTTAAGAATTGTAAAAAGGATTCACTATTGTCATCATTGTTAATCTGAACTTTCAATGATATTTCTCGCATACGAATTCTTTTTGGTCCTATTTTCATTAGAAACGGCGATAAAACCTCAATTCCGAAGACAATGATAATAACAGCTAATGTAGCATCTATATAAAAGCCTGCGCCAACAGCAATTCCTATCCCAGCAGCTCCCCAGATCATTGCTGCGGTTGTTAAACCTGAGATACTATCATTCCCTCGTCTTAGAATAACACCTGCTCCAAGAAATCCAATCCCACTAACAATTTGGGCAGCCAAGCGTAGAGGGTCCATTGTAATATTGATTTCTGACCTTGGGGGTGTTGAATAGGCGGTTTCAATCGAAATGACAGTTAATAAACAGCTAAATGTAGCGATAACTAAGCTCGTTTTTAATCCTACAGGCTTCTTTTTTAATTCCCTTTCGATACCGATTACTAAACTTAATGTGGCTGCAATTACTAATTTTATGCCAACTTCATATGTAATCATATTTTCCAAGGTTTCCATACGCAACCCTCCACAGATATTTCGTATTGCTAAGAGATATGCAAGGTGTCATTATTATATGTACATTACTTTGTTGTATTGTACATCACGATCGTAATGAAGTATAAGTATTTTTAATTTCTTTCACCACATATTTTGGGGAGCGAAAGCGAAGCGGCAGCAACAAATGTTTTCTGTGCGAAAGCGAAGCGGCAGCAACAAATGTCTTAACCTTTATAGGTAGTGAGAGGAATACGAGTATAAGTTAAGGTTTCCGGCGGATGACACGGAATTGGCAAGGAGTCCTTTTGCGGGCATAAAGCCAAATCCAAACGTAATGATGCCGAGGCAAAATTAATTGGAGGTTGGATTTAATGGAGAAACCCAAAATTCATCCATACATTCCTATTTTTATTGGCGTAATTTCTGTATCCCTATCAGCCATATTTGTAAAATTAGCAAATGCAGAAGCGGGGGTTATTGCGTTTTACCGTATGTTCTTTTCGGTGTTAATAATGGCTCCTCTGTTTTTTTGGAAGTACACTAACGAGGTAAAGGAATTAAGAATACGTGATTGGCTATTTTCTTCTGTTGCTGGCATATTTTTAGCCTTTCATTTTATTTTATGGTTTGAATCACTCAATTACACTTCTGTAGCAAGTTCTACAGTTTTGGTTACACTACAGCCATTGTTTGCATTTGTAGGTACATATTTTTTCTTTAAAGAGAACATTACTTTGAAAACCATTTTTGCAGGAGTTATTGCTATTGTCGGTAGTATTTTAATTAGTTGGGGAGATTTTAAACTTAGTGGTACTGCATTTTATGGAGACATGCTTGCTCTTGTCGCGTGCGTACTTGTTACAGCTTACTTTTTATTTGGACAAGATGTACGGAAAAGACTATCCCTTGTGACATATACGATGATTGTTTATGCTGTTAGTACAATTACATTGTTTATCTATGTTCTTATTAAGGGGGAATCGTTCGGCCCTTATTCAACTATGGACTGGATATGGTTTATTTTATTAGCGATAGTTCCTAATTTATTTGGTCATACTCTATTTAATTGGTCAATTAAATACGTTAGTACAAATGTAGTCTCCATTGCGATTTTATTTGAACCAATTGGCGCGGCCATTTTAGCTCTTCTAATTTTTAAAGAGTATTTAATAGCCACACAAATTATTGGTGGATTCATTGTTATAGTAGGAATTCTCTTATTTGTAGTTGATGAGAAAAAGATTTTTAAACTTTTTTTAAAAAAAGCTTGATTTTTAAATTGCTATATTATATATTATTACTTGTCCTTAACAAGAAGGACGACTTAAAAAAAGATTTTAAAAAAAGATTTTAAAAAAAGAATTTTAAAAAGTTGTTGACTTCTTGTTGAATACAAGTTATGATAATAAAGTCGCTGAAAACAACAGTGACGAAATGAACCTTGAAAACTGAACAAGCAAAACGTAATCAATAAAGTTTTTACTAGCTAACCTTGAGTTAGTGAACGAAACAAAATTTTGGACATCAAACATGATGCCAGCAAAACAATTTGAGCTAATCAAATTTCTTTTTATGGAGAGTTTGATCCTGGCTCAGGACGAACGCTGGCGGCGTGCCTAATACATGCAAGTCGAGCGAACAGAAAAGGAGCTTGCTCCTTTGACGTTAGCGGCGGACGGGTGAGTAACACGTGGGCAACCTACCTTATAGTTTGGGATAACTCCGGGAAACCGGGGCTAATACCGAATAATCTATTTTACTTCATGGTGAAATACTGAAAGACGGTCTCGGCTGTCGCTATAAGATGGGCCCGCGGCGCATTAGCTAGTTGGTGAGGTAACGGCTCACCAAGGCGACGATGCGTAGCCGACCTGAGAGGGTGATCGGCCACACTGGGACTGAGACACGGCCCAGACTCCTACGGGAGGCAGCAGTAGGGAATCTTCCACA